>NZ_KV802698.1:206756-263282 GCF_001810785.1 Streptococcus sp. HMSC073F11 | reverse complement strand
TAGTTTGCTCTTTGATTTTCATTGAGTATCAAATACCTCCCGCAACTCAACAAGTATCTTTGAATCCCGGTCAGACATTTCAATACCTGACTTAAGGAATTTAAGAGCCCAAAAACAACCCTCAGTCGACTGACCGAGGGTTCCTTATTTCATTATTCAAGAACTTGATTAGCTCAATGCATCCAAGGCATCATCCATTGAAAGAACTTCGTGGAAGACACGTTGTGTCAATTCAGTTTTTTGTTCTGGAGTGAGGTATTTAGTGTTTACACAGTATCCAGAGATACGTACGATAACGTCTTCACCTGACATGATCTTTTCGTAAACATCGTTCAAGTCCATAACGTTCAAGTTAACGTGTTGTCCACCGTTTTCAAAGTAACCATCAAGGATTGTTACCAAGTTATCAACTTGTTCGTCACGAGTCTTACCAAGAGCGCGAGGTGATACTTGTGTAGTCAATGAGATACCATCAGCCGCATAACTAAAGTCAAGGCTAGAAAGTGAGTTCAAGTTTTGCAACCATCCACCTTTAGCTTTATTAGATGGGTTAGCACCTGGTGAGAAGAATTCAAGTTTAGACAAGTTAACAGAACCATCTTCGTTGAGGTATACACCTTTGTGGACTGGTGAGTTACCAGTTTGTTTAGAGTAAGCAACGTTAGATGTGATAGTCAAAAGTGAAACTGTAGCTTCTGCATCTTTGTAAAGTTTGTGGCTACGTAGACGAGTTGTGTAAGCTTCGATCAACCATTCTGCCAATTCGTTTGAACGTGGGTCATCTTCACCCCAACGTGGGTATTCACCGATTGTTTCGTAATCGTAGATGTAGCCATTTTCGTCACGGATTGGTTTAACTGTAGCGTATTTGATAGCTGACAATGTGTCAACAGTGTTGGCAAATCCACAGATACCGAATCCCATGTTGGCACGTTGTTTAGTTGGCAAGAAGGCCATTTGAACAGCTTCGTAGTTGTACTTATCAGTCATGTAGTGGATGATGTTCAAAGCATCTACGTAAGTGTCAGTCAACCAGTCAAGAGATTTTTCAAAGTTAGCTTTAACTGATTCAAATTCAAGAACTTCGTCACGGATTGGTTCGATATCAAATACTTTGTAGTCTTTGTGAACATCGTCGTAACCACCGTTCAAACCAGTAAGAAGGGCTTTCAATACGTTTACACGCGCACCGAAGTACTGGATGTTGTGGCGTTGTTCTTCATTTTCTGGGTCAAGTGGAGACACACAGCATGAGATACAGCTCATTTCACCATATCCGTCTTTAGCCATTGTTGTTACACCTTCGTATTGGATAGAAGAGTGTTTGTGGCTCATGTGCATACAGTAGCGACGGAAGTTGTATGGCAATTTGTCAGTCCAAAGAACTGTCAAGTTTGGTTCTGGTGAGTTACCGATGTTGTCAAGAGTGTTCAAGAAACGGTAGTCCATCTTAGTAACACGGTGACGACCGTCGTTACCCATACCAGCCATAGAAGTTGTGATGAAAGTTGGGTCACCTGAGTACAATTGGTCATAAGCTTTAGTACGAGCAAATTTAACTGTACGAAGTTTCATAACGAAATCATCAACGAATTCTTGGATTTCTGATTCAGTAAATGTACCACGAGCCAGGTCACGTTCTGCAAAAATGTCCAATACGATTGGTACACGACCTAGAGATGTAGCAGCACCGTTGATAACACGGCAGACAGACATGAAGGCGATATTAACCCATTGGATTGCTTCTTTAACGTTCATCGCTGGTTTGCGAACATCAACTCCGTAAAGGTCACCCAAGCGAACAACTTGTTGCAATGCTTGGTATTGAAGGTTGATTTCTTCACGAAGACGAATTGTTTCTTCATCGATTTCTTCGATTGCATTCCAGTCGTTTACTTTTTCTTGCATCAAGTAGTCTGCACCGTAAAGAGCAAGACGTGCGTAAACACCGATGATACGTCCGCGTGAGTATGCATCTGGAAGACCAGTTACAGTGTGAGCGTGACGAGCGCGACGGATGTTTGAAGTGTAAGCACGGAAGATACCGTCGTTAACTGTTGTTACGTATTTAGTAAAGATTTCGTGAACAGCTGGATCTGGTTCGTATCCATTTTCTTTCAAAGTAGTTTCAGCCATACGGATACCACCTTTTGGCATGAAGTTCAATTTGAAGAGTTCATCGTTTTGGATACCGAAGATAACTTCGTTTTCTTTATCGATAAATCCTGCTGGGATATCAGCGATAGATGTTGGACGAGTGTCCATTGGGAAACGAGTTTCTTCGTAGTGAGCCTTAGTTTCTTCTACAATTTTTTTGATGTGAAGTGAACGTTCTGTTGGTCCTGCAAGGAAGCTTTCGTCTCCATCATAAGGTGTGTAGTTAGCTTGTACGAAGCGTGATACACTTGCTTTTTCTTTCCAATCTACGCCTTTGAAGCCTTCCCAAGCTTTGTCAAAAATATCTTGTGCTTCAACAACTGTCTTAACAACCATGTTAATGTCCTCTTTTTTCTTTCTAGTAACAGTCATCTGTTACATTCATGAGACAAGTATACCATACAGTAATCGTTTTCAACAAGTGGAAAATCCCTATTTTTACACTTTCTTTTCTAAAACAGTCTATATTTCGTTCCAAACTGTATTATATTTTTGAAAAAACGAAGTCCTTTTTCCTTTTTTTCAGAAAAAAGGGTATAATGAAAGAAAATAAGCAGTAAAAAGGAGCTATGCATGTTGATTTTTCCTTTGTTAAATGATTTGTCAAGAAAAATCATCCATATTGACATGGATGCCTTTTTTGCTGCGGTGGAAATCAGAGATAATCCTAAACTCAGAGGAAAACCTGTCATTATCGGCAATGACCCTCGGCAAACAGGTGGGCGTGGTGTCGTTTCCACTTGTAGCTATGAGGCGCGAGCTTTTGGTGTCCATTCAGCCATGAGCTCTAAGGAAGCCTATGAGCGTTGTCCCCAAGCCGTCTTCATCTCAGGAAATTATGAGAAATACAAATCTGTGGGACTCCAGATCCGAGCTATCTTTAAGCGTTATACAGATTTAATAGAACCCATGAGCATTGACGAAGCCTATTTGGATGTAACAGAAAATAAACTCGGTATCAAGTCAGCAGTCAAAATCGCTCGCCTCATTCAAGAGGATATTTGGCAAGAACTCCATCTAACTGCTTCTGCTGGCGTTTCCTACAACAAATTCTTAGCTAAAATGGCTAGTGATTATCAAAAACCACATGGTCTGACAGTGATTCTACCTGACCAGGCTGAGGACTTTCTCAAACAAATGGATATTTCCAAGTTTCATGGAGTAGGAAAAAAGACGGTAGAACGTCTTCATCAAATGGGCGTTTTTACCGGCGCTGATTTGCTTGAAGTCCCTGAGGTAACCCTAATAGACCGTTTTGGCAGGCTGGGCTATGACCTTTATCGAAAGGCTCGTGGCATCCACAATTCCCCAGTCAAATCCAATCGTATCCGTAAATCAATCGGGAAGGAGAAAACCTATGGGAAGATTCTACGTGCTGAGGAAGACATCAAAAAAGAGCTGACTCTCCTATCAGAAAGAGTCGCTCTCAATCTACATCAACAAGAAAAAGCTGGAAAAATTGTCATTTTGAAAATCCGCTACGAGGACTTTTCAACTCTTACTAAACGAAAAAGTCTTGCTCAAAAAACACAGGACGCTACTCAGATAAGCCAAATTGCCCTGCAGCTCTATGAAAAATTAAGCGAGAAAGAAAGAGGTATCCGCCTGTTGGGGATTACTGTGACTGGATTTTAAAACCTTGAAGAGCTGTCCCTTCAAGGTTTTTTCTTATACAAATAAACGCACAAAACTATAGAGCAACAAGACACTACCGAGTACGATACGGTATTTACCAAAAAGAGTAAAGTCGTGTTTTTTCACATAGCTTGTCAAAAAGCGAATAGCGACCATGCTGACTGCAAAAGCGACTCCCATCGCAACCAAGAGCAAGAACAATTGCCCAAAGCTCAAGAGCTGTCCGACTTTCACAAATTTGAAAATCTTTAAGGCACTGGCTCCAAACATAACAGGAATTCCAAGATAGAAGGTAAATTCTGTCACAACAGAACGACTAGTTCCATTCAATAAACCACCGACAATCGTTGCCCCAGAACGGCTAGTCCCTGGTAAAAGAGCAAGAACTTGGAAGAGTCCGATATAGAAGGCTGTCGTATAAGGAAGCTTGTCCAACTCTGTTACACTTGGTTCGATAGCACGCGCTTTATTGCGCTTTTCCAAATAGATAAAGGCAATCCCGTAGATAATCAACATGAGGGCAACTGAAACCATATTATGGAAGTGGGTATCAAACCAATCGTCAAATTTAAAGACGGCAAGTAAAGGCAAGGTCGCAATCAAGACCTTCAACCATAGTCTCCAAGTCTTACGAACTTCCTGCTTGTCCTTAGTCGGTTTGAAGGGATTGAGCTTGTTAAAGTAAATCACCATAACTGCTAAAATAGCACCAAGCTGAATCACGACATTAAACATGGACATAAAGGCTTCACTCTGATTTTGGTATTGGATAAATTCCTCTGCTAAAATCAAGTGACCTGTACTTGAAATCGGCAGCCATTCCGTAATTCCTTCAACAATACCGAAGAAGATAGATTTTAAAATTTCAATAAGATACATAGATTACTCCTTTTTCTATCTTCCATTATAGCATATTTTTTCAGCCATTGATAGCTCTCTTTAAAAGGCACCGATACTGCCCCCGCCGCCACCTCCGGAGAAGCCACCACCAGAACTTCCATTTCCAGAAGATACGGAATAGGTACTTGCTGTGTTTGCGACATTGACATAATGGCTCATTTGTGCTGTTGAATGATAAAACATATTGTGCCAGCCATAAGCTACATAGAGATTGATATCTGGATTTTCCACTTGAATCTGATGAAACTTCATCAAATGACTGACCTTGTCTGCATAGCCAAATAAAGTCGCATAAACCAAGAGGCGATTCCAGACCACAATACTTTCCAATTCAGCCTGATCCAATCGTGCAATCTCACGCAACATATTTTCAAAACTGGTCCAGAGATAGTATACTTCTGCTCCTGCTTCATTTAGGACACCATCACGATTATCTAATCGAAGCTTCCAATAATAGAAAACAGCCAAAACCAAACCTAGAAAACCAAGTATTGGCAAGAGGAGGTAAAGATAGCCATAAACATCCAAACTGTACAAGAACAAACCAAATCCGATAAATAGGGGCAAGATAGTCAAGACCCCCATACCCACTTGCAAGGCCTTTTCCCCACCAGTTAAAGGACGGTAGTAATCCGGAAGCCCCCAGAAGGTAACTCTATTTCTCACTCCTTCTTGCATCTCTTTCAATACTTCTTCAAAAGAAGATTTGAGCTGACGCCCCTTTGCTTGAATCCGTTTTTCATCAGAAACTTTTGCTCTACGATAAAGACTATCAGATACCTTGTAATCCGCAAACAAATTGGAAAGAGTTTCTTCTTTTTTGCCTGAAAAAGCCAGATTTAGACAGTCTTTCTCAAAACTTGACAAACCATCTTCTTTTACTAGCTTCAAACCAACTGCATCTCCTTCTGAAATGATAGAAACATTCCCACGGTCTATCACATCTAGCAAGGTAGCTTGAATAAGTTGGTCAAAGGTAAATTTACCTGCTCCTTTTGTTAGAGGACTCACTTCTTCCAAGGAGGTCGAGTAGACTGCTTCTGATAAAACCATAGGCTCTAATTCCATTGGTGGTTCATAGATACGATGATTTTTGGCATATTTGACGGAAGGAGTGGTCTTTCTTCTATAGATGAAATAGAAGCAAATACTCAATAACAAGGAGATAGAAAGTATCGAAGGGAAGACCCAAGTAACGAGTTGTTTACTTTGCTCTTTTTCTTTAAAAATCGAGTCTTCTATCTTATTAAACTCTTCTAAACGATTTCCTTTCAATCCCTGATCCCTAGCGCTAGCAAAATCAGTTCGAGGCCAGTAGGCATGCAATTCAACTCCCCGCTTAGGCGGAAGATTGTCTAAACGGATAGTATAATCAAGGTTACTCTTTTCAACCGTTCCCTCTCTAAAAAGTTTCCCTGTATGGAAAAAGAGTTTTTCAGCCCCCTTGTCTCCCCTTACATGAAATTCAAACTTTCCAATAGCTCCTGAACTATCTGTCAGAGGTTGCCAATTTAATTCAGCGATGTCATCATAAAGGAAAAGTAAATTCTTTAAGTTCCAAACGAGGTCAACTTCAACTGTGTCGCCTTCTTGACCTGAATTGTAGACTTTCACAGTATAACCATTCGCCTCTTCTGTCACTTCGCTAGTAACGTCTGTCAGTTCAGCACCGTTTTTCGAGGCCTGAACCTTTGGTTGAGGATCTATCTCAAATCCGCTAGGCATCTTGCCAGCACGTCCAAGTCCCACGATTTGCCCCTTAAAGTCCTCCTCAAACTGGTAAACTATCTTCTGTCTAAATTCTGCCGTATTGTCTGCATGAATATACAAATCTCCTTGATAAGAGTTTATCTTAAAATCAATGGCAAAAACCGAGAGTGGAAACATACAAAACAAACAAAATAACAGCAAGAAAAAAGTTTTTTTCATCAACTAAGTCCCCTTTTTTATCTTTGCTATCATTATATCATTTTTTCATAAGTAAGGGCTTACCTATGTTGAAAAATAGAGTTTTTTTCGATAAAATAGGAGACAGTTATTTTTTAATAGATTAGAAATAGGAGAAATCATGAGAAAAATATACTTATCTATTTTCACAAGTCTCTTGCTGATGCTGGGACTTGTCAATGTTGCCCAAGCCGATGAATATTTACGCATCGGGATGGAAGCAGCATATGCTCCCTTTAACTGGACTCAGGATGATGATAGCAATGGGGCTGTCAAAATCGATGGGACTAACCAGTATGCTAACGGATACGATGTTCAAATCGCCAAGAAAATCGCTAAGGACTTAGGTAAAGAACCTTTGGTTGTTAAAACAAAGTGGGAAGGTCTAGTTCCTGCCCTTACTTCTGGTAAGATTGACATGATTATCGCAGGTATGAGTCCTACTGCCGAACGCAAACAAGAAATTGCATTTTCAAGCAGTTACTACACTAGCGAACCAGTTTTGCTTGTCAAAAAAGATTCTACTTATGCAAACGCAAAATCTTTGGATGACTTTAACGGTGCAAAAATTACTTCTCAACAAGGTGTCTATCTTTATGACTTGATTGGTCAAATCCCAGGTGCTAAAAAAGAAACTGCCATGGGAGACTTCGCTCAAATGCGCCAAGCTCTTGAGGCTGGTGTCATCGATGCCTATGTTTCTGAACGTCCAGAAGCTCTGACTGCCGAAGCTGCTAACTCTAAGTTCAAGATGGTTCAAGTAGAACCAGGTTTCAAAACTGGAGAAGAAGATACAGCTATCGCCATCGGACTTCGTAAAGATGACAACCGTATTAGCCAAATCAATGCCAGCATTGAAACCATTTCAAAAGACGATCAAGTTGCCTTGATGGATCGTATGATCAAGGAACAACCTGCCGAAGCTACAACAACTGAAGAGACTAGCAGTAGTTTCTTTAGTCAAGTCGCTAAAATTCTTTCTGAAAACTGGCAACAACTCTTGCGTGGTGCTGGTGTCACTCTTTTAATCTCTATCGTCGGAACCATCACAGGTCTCATTATTGGACTTGCCATTGGTGTCTTCCGTACTGCTCCTCTATCTGAGAATAAGGCCATTTATGGCTTACAAAAACTAGTCGGCTGGATTCTCAATGTCTACATTGAAATTTTCCGTGGTACCCCAATGATCGTTCAATCGATGGTTATCTACTATGGAACTGCCCAAGCTTTCGGTATTAACCTTGACCGCACACTTGCTGCTATCTTCATCGTTTCGATCAACACTGGTGCCTACATGACTGAAATCGTTCGTGGTGGTATCCTAGCAGTTGACAAGGGACAATTTGAAGCTGCGACTGCTCTTGGTATGACTCATAACCAAACCATGCGTAAGATTGTCCTACCTCAGGTTGTCCGTAACATCCTACCAGCAACTGGTAATGAATTTGTCATCAATATCAAAGATACATCTGTATTGAACGTTATCTCTGTTGTCGAACTTTATTTCTCAGGAAATACAGTGGCAACACAAACCTATCAATACTTCCAGACATTTACAATCATCGCCGTGATTTACTTTGTCCTCACCTTCACCGTAACACGTATCCTACGCTTCATCGAACGCCGCATGGACATGGATACCTATACTACAGGTGCTAACCAAATGCAAACGGAGGATTTGAAATAATGACACAAGCAATCCTTGAAATTAAACACCTCAAAAAATCCTATGGACAAAACGAAGTGCTAAAAGACATTTCACTCACTGTCCACAAGGGAGAGGTAATCTCTATCATCGGAAGCTCTGGAAGCGGAAAATCAACCTTCCTACGCTCCATTAACCTCCTTGAAACGCCAACTGATGGACAAATCCTTTATCATGGACAAAACGTCCTCGAAAAAGGCTATGACCTCACGCAATACCGTGAAAAATTGGGAATGGTGTTCCAATCCTTTAACCTCTTTGAAAATCTAAACGTTCTTGAAAACACAATCGTCGCTCAGACAACTGTCCTTAAACGTGAACGTACAGAAGCTGAAAAGATTGCCAAAGAAAACCTAGAAAAGGTCGGCATGGGAGAACGCTACTGGCAAGCGAAACCAAAACAACTCTCAGGTGGTCAAAAACAACGTGTGGCCATCGCTCGTGCCCTTTCCATGAATCCTGACGCTATTCTCTTTGATGAACCAACATCAGCTCTCGATCCAGAAATGGTTGGAGAAGTCCTCAAAATCATGCAGGATTTAGCCCAGGAAGGCTTGACCATGATTGTTGTAACTCACGAAATGGAATTCGCCCGCGATGTCTCTCACCGTGTTATCTTTATGGATAAGGGAGTGATTGCTGAAGAAGGTAAACCAGAAGACCTCTTCACCAATCCTAAAGAAGACCGAACAAAAGAGTTCCTTCAACGCTATCTCAAATAAAAAGAAAAGGCTGCATCAACCGTGCAGTCTTTTTGCTGTCCTTATACTCTTCGAAAATCTCTTCAAACCACGTCAGCTTCCATCTGCAACCTCAAAACAGTGTTTTGAGCAACCTACAGCTAACTTCCTAGTTTGCTCTTTGATTTTCATTGAGTATCAAAATGAAAAGGCAGACCCTATTCAAGAATCCGCCATTATCCAAAGATTAATCTTCAAATTTTTCATGATTTTTATCATAGAAATCAATTAAACCTAGAGCCGTTTCAAACGAAATATTTTTTACTTTTGCACGCCCCTGCGCTAGAGCAATGATAGACATTTCACGCGCATTCGTTTCTTTAGAGATACGGTAGCCTGTGATTTTCTTATCACGAACCCAGCCAACAACTGATTCTACTTTTTCAAAGTTTGACTTAGCCATGTCCTTCTCCTATTTTCTTCTTTACGATATTTAATTGTATACGTTTTTATGTCTTTTGTCAATAAAAAAACATATATTCAATAAAATAATGAATTATATTTCTATTGCTATCTTATTAAAGCCGATAATATATAGGTTTTTGCTTGCTATAAACCATTAGTAAACGCCTTTAAAATAATTGCATTATTAACTCTTTTATTTGTAAGAATATTCATATTCTCAAATACCAGTTCTTGATAGGTTAGACAGGTTTTATCTTCAACTTTATTCTATTTATCCAACTTTAAAAGGACATTCCTAATAGCGGAAGACTTTCTCTCCAGACTATTTCTAACTATTCTTTTTCTTCTCCTTCTGCGACTTTCTTCCTGTCTGTATAAGCACTTTTCACTTGCTAAACTGGTACTATTTATTTACTTTATCAAGATTCCTTTTGTTTCTCCTACATCATTAAAAGATAAGTAGTCAGAAAACAATTGTATCCTATCTTTCAACATTTTCTACTGCTTTTAGTACCCCATCACTCTTCTCAGCCATCTCAGTATAAGGCATCTCATTAGAATTGATTATTTTTTCTAATTCCTATTATATTTAGCCAAATTTTAGATTAGACATATATAAAATGGTGGATTTCAAAAAAACTCCTTAAATATAACAAATAATTCTATTACCTTAATATAAACTGAATCAAAAACAATAGGCACTATAATGAGTTGTTGTAGAAACAGTGTGATCGATTTCCTAAGTTCATAGGAATCGCCCCCTTTCTTCATCCTCATTATAGCACCTATACATCAGTTGTGCAAATAATATGATATTTTTTTATTAGTCCTCAGACAAGCATATTATAAAGTGTTTCATTACCATTTAAGTTAATATAAGATGGATCAAAACCTTCCATTCGACGAATCAAGCCTGCATAATCATGCTTATCTGCCAAGGCAATCCCAATCAGTACAGGCCCTGTGCCCTTGCTAGCTCGCTTGATATACTCAAAACGTGTGATATCATCATTTGGACCCAGGATATCATTTACAAACTCACGCAAAGCCCCTGGACGCTGTGGAAAATTGACTACAAAGTAATGCTTGATCCCATCATAAATCAAGGCACGCTCTTCCATTTCTGGCATACGGTTAATATCATTATTTCCTCCAGAAATGATACAACAAATGGTTTTCCCCTTGATATATTCAGCCAACACCTCTAGAGAGGCGATACTAGCCGCTCCAGCAGGTTCTGCAACAATCCCTTGCTTAGAGTAGAGATCAATCAAGGTTTCAGAAATCAACCCCTCATCGACACCTACTAAGGTTTGAACATGTTGACGAGTTGCCTCATAGGTCAACTGTCCTACCTTTTGCACAGCAATCCCATCTGCAAATTTGTCAATTTCCTTGAGTTTGACTGGACCACCAGCTTCAAAGGCAGCCTTCATGGAACGTGCTCCATTAGCCTCTACCCCAATGACTTCAATTTCTGGACTTGTTTCCTTGATATAGGTAGAAACCCCAGCAATGAGACCACCACCACCAACAGGAACCAAGACAGCATCAAAATCAATCGATTCTTTTCGAGCTTCCTCTAAAATCTCATAAGCAACTGTTCCTTGACCTGCTTGGACATGGGCATCATCAAAGGGATCAATAAAGGTACGATTTTCAGAAACTGTAAATTCTTGAGCTGCCTTAGCAGAAGCATCAAAGGTATCTCCAACTAGTTTAATGGTTACGAAGTCACCACCAAAAAAGCGAACTTGACCAATCTTTTGTTGCGGAGTAGTAATGGGCATAAAGATGGTAGCAGGAATCTTCATTTCATTACAAGTATAGGCAACTCCCTGCGCATGATTTCCCGCAGAAGCGCAGACTACGCCACGCTCACGCTCTTCCTTGCTGAGCTGAGAAATAGCATAATAGGCACCACGAATTTTAAAGGAACGAACACGTTGAGCATTTTCCTTTTTCAAATAAATCTTAGCACCATACTTCTCCGATAAATAATGGTCATAATCCAGTGGGGTATTCACAACCACACCGCTCAAGACCTTGTGAGCCTTGATGATATCTTTTGAACTTAACATCTTTTTCTCCTAGACTATTCATACTATCACAATCCATCCTCTAAAACAGAGATGAATTGATTATAAAAGCGAGTTAGGTCCCCCCAACTCGCCTTCACCTTAATTTCTATAAATTAGTTATAGATTTTGAATGCATCATCATCGTTTTTACCAACGAATGGCATTGCTTTACGCAATTCTGCACCAACTTTTTCAATTTCAAGGTTAGCTGCTTGTTCACGGTAAGCAGTCAATTTTGGACGTCCAGCTTTATAGTCATTTACAAAGTCATTTGCAAATTTACCATTTTGGATGTCCGCCAAGACAGCTTTCATGTTTTCTTTAACTTGCTCAGTGATTACACGTGGACCTGATACATAGTCACCGTACTCAGCAGTGTTTGAAATTGATTGACGCATTTTCTTGAATCCACCTTCGTAGATCAAGTCAACGATCAATTTCATTTCGTGAAGAACTTCAAAGTAAGCCAATTCTGGAGCGTAACCTGCTTCTGTCAAGACTTCAAAACCTGCTTCGATAAGGGCAGTCAAACCACCACAAAGTACAGCTTGTTCACCAAACAAATCTTCTTCAGTTTCTTCTTTATAAGTTGTTTCAAGAAGACCTACACGAGCTGCTCCAACACCTTTACACCAGTCCATGGCAATGTTTTTCGCATTTCCTGTTGCATCTTGGTATACTGCGTAAAGAGCTGGAACTCCAAATCCTTCTTCATAAGTACGACGTACCAAGTGTCCTGGTCCTTTAGGAGCACACATGAAGACATCTACATCTGCAGGTACTTTGATAAATTCAAAGTGAATGTTGAAACCATGAGCAAATCCAACTGCGTTTCCAGCTTCCAAGTTTGGAGCGATTTCTGCTTCGTACAATTCTTGTTGGATTTCGTCTGGTGCCAAAATCATGATAACATCAGCCAATTTAGTAGCTTCTGCTACTGTGTAAGTGTCAAATCCATCTTCTTTTGCTTTGTCAAAAGATTTACCTGGACGTACACCGATGATGACATCACGACCTGAGTCACGCAAGTTTTGAGCATGCGCATGTCCTTGTGAACCATAACCGATAACGGCGATTTTTTTACCGTCAAGTGCTGCTACTTTAACATCTTTTTCATATTCCATTTGAACTGCCATAGTTTTTTCTCTCTTTTCTATTATTTATTGCCTTTTAGGCTGGATTAACAAATTTAAAATATTTTTATACTCAATGAAAATCAAAGAGCAAATTAGGAAGCTAGCTACAGGCTGTACTTGAGTACGGCAAGGCAAAGCTGACGTGATTTGAAGAGATTTTCGAAGATTATTAATCGCGGGTAAATCCAGTGGCACCCGTTCGAGCAATATTGCGAATACCGTATGGTCGAATGACTCGCAACAGTGCTTCGCTCTTTTCTGCATTTCCTGTCATTTGAATAGTAATCGAGCTTGGCGCTACATCTACCACCGTTGCACGGAAAGGTTGAATAATCGCTAAAATCTCAGCGCGCTTCTCGGCTGGTGCTGACATCTTAACCAAAATTACCTCGCGCTCCAAATGAGGCTTGTCTGTAATATCTCGAATGCGAATCACATCAATCTGACGATTAAGTTGCTTAATGATTTGCTCTACCTCATCATGTGAAGCAACATCAATAATAATGGTGATACGCGATACATTCGGATCTTCTGTTGCTCCAACAGAGATACTTTCGATATTAACCTGACGACGAGACAGGACACCGGTAAAGCGATTGAGGACTCCTGATCTATTCTGTAGTTTTGCTGTTAACATTCTACGCATGGAACTTCACCCCCAACATTTCATGATTACTCTTACCAGCTGGTACCATTGGTAACACCTGTTCCTTACGAGAAATATCTACCTCGATTAGCATAGGAACATCCTCAGTGATGACTTCAAGGTCTTGGGCCAAGGTCTCAGGATTGTCAAACTTATAGTTTTTAATTCCATAAGCTTGTGCCATCAATTGGAAATCAGGAAGGGTATCAAAGACTGACTCTGATGTTCTACCTTCATAGAAGGATTCCTGCCACTGGCGAACCATTCCAAGTGAGTGGTTGTTCAGCATAACAACCTTGATTGGCACCTTGTAAATGTTCAAAATAGCCAATTCCTGGTTGGTCATTTGGAAACCACCATCCCCAACAAACAAGACTACTTCCTTATCTGGGTTAGCAATTTTAGCACCGATTGCTGCTGGAATTCCGAATCCCATGGTTCCTAAACCGCCTGAAGTCACTAACTGACGCTCATTTTGGTATGGATAATACTGAGCTGTCCACATTTGGTGTTGACCAACGTCTGTGACCACAATGGCATCCCCGTTCGTCAATTCACCAATGCGTTCAATAACGGCTTGCGGTTGAACCACACGCTCTTTCTTGTCATAAGAACGAACACGGTTCTTGTCTTTAGTAACTTTCTCAATCCATTTCTCAGTATTGTTATGAACTGTCGGTTCTGCTAGTAACATTTGCAAGGCTTTCTTAGCATCTCCAACTACAGGAATATCTGCACTGATAATCTTGCCAATCTCAGCTGGGTCAATATCAATGTGAGCAACCTTGGCATTCTTAGCGAAGGTCTTAGGATTTCCTGTCAAGCGGTCATCGAAACGGCAACCAATACTAATCATAAAGTCAGCTTCCGTCATGGCAATATTAGCTGCGAAAGATCCGTGCATACCTCCCATTCCAAGGAAGAGTGGATGAGTCGTTGCAATCGTACCTTGCCCCAAAAGACTGGTTACCACTGGAATTTGATAGCGCTCTGCAAATTCATTTAATTCTGCAGCAGCTTCAGCATAACTAATTCCACCACCAGCTAGCAAGACTGGCTTTTTAGCCTTGGATAATTGCTTCAAGATTTTCTTGATTTGCATATCATTCGGCTCAAGAGTCGGCTGATAGCTTGGTAGGTTCACTTCTGGTGAATAAATGAAATCTGTTTCCAAAGCAGATACGTCTTTAGGTAGGTCAATTACGACTGGCCCTGGTCGACCTGTAGTTGCGATATGGACAGCTTCCGTAATGATACGCGGAATATCTGCCGTCTCACGAACTTGGTAATTGTACTTAGTGATTGGCATGGTAATTCCCACGATGTCTGCCTCCTGAAAGGCATCCTTCCCAATCCCTGCTCGCGCAACCTGTCCTGTAAAGACCAAAAGGGGAACACTGTCGCTCATGGCATCCGCAATCCCTGTAATGGCATTTGTTGCTCCCGGTCCGCTAGTGACGACGGCAACACCCAACTTTCCAGTTGATTTGGCATAACCTTCAGCTTCATGCAGACAACCTTGCTCATGGCGTCCTAGAATGTGGCGAATGCCTTTAAAATTATATATCGCATCATAAAAAGGCAAGACTGCACCACCAGGATAACCAAAGATGGTATCAATTCCTAAATCACGAAGTGTTTCCAAAACTAGGTCCGACCCCGTCTTAGGAGATTCTAAACTGATTTTCTCCATTGTTCCCCTTTCTCTTCTCTTAAAAATAACTTGTTACTATCATACCATTTTTTCAAAATTTTTCAAGAGAAAAGAAGAAATTTTCTGAATTTTCTATTTTAACGTTTATTTATGAATGTTATTTTTGTTTTTATTAAAAAGATACCGATTTCATTTACTAAAAAAGAAAAAAGAACTGATTTCTCAGTTCTTCATTAATCTTATTCCACACTGAATAGGTATGGGTAAACAGGTTGTTGACCTTGATGAATCTCGACTTCAACATCTTCGAATTCTTCTGTGATTTCTTGGGCAATTTCATTGGCAAGTTCTTCGCTTCCGTCTTCACCGACATAGAAGGTTACAATTTCACTATCTTCATCCAACATATGTTTCAAGGTTTCTATCAAGGTTTGGTGCATATCAGGGTTTGACACGAGGATTTTCCCATCCACCATACCTAGATTATCGTTTTCATGGATTTCTAAGCCATCAATGGTTGTATCACGCACAGCTGTTGTGACGCTTCCACTAACGACATCGCTAAGAGCAGCAGTCATACGCTCTTGGTTTTCTTCTATGGACTTACTTGGATCAAAGGCGAGAAGACTTGTCAAACCTTGTGGCAAAGTACGAGCTTCCACCACTACTGCTGGTTGTTCCAAAACTTCTGCTGCAGATTGAGCTGCCATGAAGATGTTTTTGTTGTTTGGCAGGAAGATAATGTTACGAGCGTTGACCTGTTCAACAGCCTTGATAAAGTCTTCAGTTGAAGGGTTCATAGTTTGACCGCCTTCAATAACATAATCCACACCTTGAGAACGGAAGATATCTGCTAGACCTTTACCAGCCACTACAGCAATCAAAGCATACTCTTTTTCTTCAGCAGGCTTGCTAACTTGAGCAGCTTCTTTTTCAACCTGTGCTTCGTGTTGGTTACGCATATTGTCAACTTTTACCTTGACCAAGCTACCATATTTGAGACCTTCTTGCATAACAAGTCCTGGATCTTCTGTATGGACATGGACTTTGACAATTTCATCATCGTTAACAACGAGGAGAGAGTCTCCAAGCTCATTCAAGTAGTTACGGAATTCATCGTAGTCAAAATCTTTGGCATAGGTTGGGCCTTGCTTAAGAGCTACCATGATTTCAGTACAGTAACCAAAGGTGATATCCTCAGTCGCTACATGACCAGCTACAGACTTGTGGTGCTCTGCATTGATCATTTCACTCATGTTAGCAGGAGTGGCTACAAAGTCCTCAGATGCAATATATTCGCCAGTAAGAGCTGAAAGGAAACCTTCGTAGATAAAGACCAATCCTTGACCACCTGAGTCCACAACACCAACTTCTTTCAATACTGGAAGCATGTCTGGTGTTTTAGCTAGAGCTGTTTTAGCACCTTCCAAGGCTGCGCGCATGACTTCAACAGCGTCATCTGTTTGCTCAGCTTTTTTCTTAGCACCGATAGCAGCCCCACGAGAAACTGTTAAAATCGTTCCTTCAACTGGTTTCATAACTGCCTTATAGGCAACTTCCACACCTGATTGGAAGGCAAGGGCCAAGTCTTGACCTGTTAACTCGTCTTTATCCTTGATGGCTTGTGAAAATCCACGGAAAAGCTGAGACGTAATAACTCCTGAGTTCCCACGCGCGCCCATCAAAAGACCTTTGGCAAGAATGCTCGCTACCTCTCCAACTGTAGAAGCTGGTTTGTCTGCAACTTCCTTAGCACCATTTTCAATGGTCATTCCCATGTTTGTTCCAGTATCTCCATCTGGAACTGGAAAGACGTTTAATGAATTGACATATTCAGCTTGCTTATTCAAACGAGTTGATGCAGCCTGCACCATTTCTTGAAATAAGCTAGTAGTAATTTTTGACACGGTTATTCTCCTACAACTTTGATATTTTGAATGTAGACATTTACAGTCTGAGCGGTAATTCCAAGTTGGTTTTCCAAACTAAATCGAACACGCTCTTGAATGTTTTTTGACACTTCGCTAATCTTTGTTCCGTAGCTCAACACGGTATATACATCAACTGCAATACTGCCATCTTCGGCCGCCTTTACGACGACACCTTTGGAATAATTTTCCTTACCTAGAAGGGCTTGGAAATTATCTTTGAGGGCATTTTTACTAGCCATACCGACCACACCAAAAATCTCAGTTGCTGCTCCACCTACGACGGTTGCAATCACTTCATCTGTTAGTTCGATTTGACCATCTTTTGTATTAATTTTTACAGTCATCCTTTTTACCTCAACTAGTTGATACTCTATTTTATCATATTTCAGCCCAAGTGTAAAAGCAGAATACTGTATCAGCGGATATTTACTCTATTTTTTCAAATGATTTTATACCTACAGTAAAAGAAAAAAGACCCTAAGGTCTCCTTTGCTTTTATTATTAAACGCGTTCAACTTTACCTGATTTCAAAGCACGAGCTGAAGCCCAAACTTTTTTAGGTTTACCATCGATAAGAACAGTAACTTTTTGAAGGTTTGGTTTTACGGCACGTTTTGTTTGGTTCATCGCGTGTGAACGGTTGTTTCCTGATACAGTCTTACGACCTGTAAAGTAACATACTTTAGCCATTGTGTTTTCCTCCTATTAGATCTAATATAGCGGATGTGCTAGCACCACATACCGTACTATGTTATCACACTTTCTTCATTTTTGCAAGGGAATTGGAAGATTTTTTTATTTAACGTAGACAACACCAAGTTTGCCAAAAGCCACATCTCCACGGATAATCAAAGTTTTACTGGTTGGAGCTAGAGAAGTATCTGCCTTGGCTACACCACAGAAAGTTTCCACTTTCAAATCCACTCGCCAGTGTTGCGGAACATAAATAACTGCATTGCCAAAACCGACTTCCACTTTCAGGGTTGCGGTATCTCCCAACATCTCTGCATTGTCATAATATATCTTGGCATTGCCAAAACCAACTTCTACTTGATCTTCTACCAATTCTTGCTCTTGCTTGTAGAAAGTCCCACTTCCAAAAGCGACCTCCTTATCTGTCAGAATGGTCTTTTTACCATCATACCACCATTTTTTCCCATTCCAAGTTCTGTTAGAATGAGTGAGTGCGCTGACACCCATTACGATTAAAATACTAGCCAAAGTAAGTGAAACAGGAGATATCTGAATCCAATTATAAAAAAGATTCACTATATTTAACGCTATTAATGCTAAAAAAGTAGCTCTTGTCCAATGATGCCTAAGCAAAGATTCTACCGCCTTATAAAGGAGAAAAGCAATAAAGATGAAGGGAGAATACTTAGTCTCCAAGGATGGGACACCATAATGTCCCTGAAACAGAATCCATGCCGCCAAAATAAGCAACACAATACCAAATGCTTTCTTTTTCATGTTCTTACCTCATGTTTCTTAGATTTTCTTTTAGGAGGGATTGGTAATGTCGTGAGACATGAACCTCCTTGTGGGTCTGATAAAAGGAAATGGTGCCCGTTCCTGAAAAGGACTTGTCCACCGAATAGATTTGCCGAATATTAGCGATAGTTGACTTGGATACCCGACTAAAGTAACGAGGAAGGATAGCCTCTAACTCATAGAGTTTAAGCCGAACCTCGTAGGCATCTTTCTGGGTATGGGCGTAAATCTTGTTAACTTCCGTCTCAAAGAAGAGAATTTCCGATAGGTCCAGATAATATTCACCCGTCCCCTTGTAAAAAATCAACCTAGGAGACTTGGATTCTTGCAAGAGCCGCTGTAAATCCGCAATCTCATCTGTCAAAGCCGCTGCCTTGATGATAATTTCAGTTTCCTCTAAATTGCTGTCAATTTCGATTCGTAACTTCATTCCATCTCCTTTCTGACTCTACTATATCAAAGGGAAAATAAGAAAACAAGAGCAAAAAAGCAAGTGGTTACTTTAGACTCGTAAGTGGTTGTGGGACCACCTTAACTTACAGGTCAACATAGAAAGAAAATCACACCCCACACAAGACCACAAATATAGCCAACCACTACATCCTTGGGAAAATGCACTCCACCTAAGACTCTCACGAGACCGAGGAGGGCTGACAAGACCAACAAGATAACCCCTACAGATAAACTAGCATGCAAGCAAGCCATGGAGATAATGGTTGCTGAAAAGACATGACGACTGGGCATAGACTGACCAGGACTATCTCTGTCAAGCAAGGGTTTAATATCCCATTCCTCATAAGGTCTAGGGGCATTGATTTTCTTACGAAGAAAGGATAAAATCACAAAACCTGTAGCAGGGATAAACACATAGATCAATATCTGCTTTCCAAATCCTTCTTGGAAATAGGTAGTTGCTAACAAGGTCAGATAAATCATAGGCATAACTACCGTCATGAACCGATTGAAAGTTCTTAACAAGCTCGGAAGAAAGGGCTTATTTTCAATGTTACCAGCAATGTGGTCATACCATTCTTGATAATTTTTCATATATTTTCTCATCATTTATTCAAATTTTGCTTATAGGGAAGCACTTGTCTTCTAGTATAGTGCAGAAAAAGAAGGCCGTCAAGCCTTCTTTCGATTTATTCTTCTACTTCGTCTTCTGTAAATTGACTGTTGTAGAGGTCGGCGTAGAAACCAGCTTGCGCCATCAGCTCATCATGATTTCCTTGCTCGATGATATTCCCATCTTTCATGACGAGAATAAGATCAGCATTACGGATGGTTGACAAGCGGTGGGCGATGACAAAGGACGTTCTGCCTTCCATCAAACGATCCATGGCTTTCTGAATTAATTCCTCTGTACGGGTATCAACAGAAGAAGTCGCCTCATCTAGGATTAAGAGTGGTGCATCTTTCAACAAAGCACGAGCAATAGTTAAGAGTTGTTTTTGCCCGACAGACAAGGTCACTGTATCATCCAAGACAGTATCATAACCATCTGGCAGGGTCATGATAAAGTGGTGAATCCCTACAGCCTTGCTGGCTTCAATCACACGCTCAT
Organism: Streptococcus sp. HMSC073F11; assembly: GCF_001810785.1. Taxonomy (GTDB): domain Bacteria; phylum Bacillota; class Bacilli; order Lactobacillales; family Streptococcaceae; genus Streptococcus. The sequence goes on along the minus strand of NZ_KV802698.1, from coordinate 243,290 downwards.
CACTAATACCTGTTTGGTTATAGATGAGATTGTCGCGAATGGTTCCTTCAAAGAGCCAAGTATCCTGTAAGACCATTGAAAAGGCATCATGTACTTCCGAACGCTTCATATCCTTGGTATCCACACCATCGATACGGATACTTCCCTTATCAATCTCATAGAACTTCATCAAAAGATTGACAATGGTTGTCTTACCAGCTCCGGTCGGTCCGACAATCGCAACCTTTTGACCTGCATGAGCGGTCGCAGAAAAGTCATGAATAATGGTTCGCTCTGGTGTATAACCAAAGGAGACTCGATCAAAGACTACTTGACCTTTCATATCGCTCAATTGTCTTTCTTTATAGGATTCGTCTTCCATTTCCTCTTCAGCTAGGAATTCGAAGACACGTCCCATGGCTGCACTAGCCTGCTGAAGACTAGTAACCCCTTGGGCGATTTGTGAAAGAGGCTGAGAAAAGATACGAACGTAGGCCATAAAGGCCACGATAATCCCGATACTGATCTGCCCATTCAGAGCCAAGGCTGCACCGACGATAATCACTAAGGCATAACTAAAGTTCCCAATGAACATCATAATCGGCATCATAATCCCTGAAATAAACTGAGATTTCCAGATACTGTCATACAGACGATGGTTTAATTTCGCAAACTCTTCTTTCGTGCTCTCAATAGCATTGTAACTGGTCACTACATTATGGCCAGAGTACATTTCCTCCACATAGCCATTGACAGCTGCTAAATCTTGTTGCTGACTCTTAAAAAATCCCTGTGATTTGCCCATAAAGACGGACACGAAAGCAAAACCAATAAGGGTTGAAACAACCGTCACCAAGGCTAAAATCCAGTTCATCCCAAACATGGTTACCAAAACTGCCAAGACCAATAAACTAGATGAAAGAACTGTTCCCAGACTTTGATTAAGGGACTGGGCTGCAGTGTCAACGTCATTGGTTACACGAGACAAGGTATCCCCTTGAGAATGTCCATCAAAATATCTCAATGGTAGGCGATTGATTTTCTCTGCAATGGCTGTTCTCAAACGCTCTGAAAAACGTTGAATGACTGTTGTAAACAGAAAGGCCTGCAAATAATTTGATAGAAGTCCAATCACATAAATCACGGCCAAAAAACTACCAATAGCTGCAACTGCCGCTACATCCACACTTGTTTCCAAACCACTGGCAATAATATTAGTCATTTCCTTGATGCAGGTTGGCCCATATACAGTAATGATATTAGATAGGATTGTTGCTAGAAAGGCTATCAGAAGGGCAAACTGGAGACCTGCAAGATAGGGTTTACTCTGTTTCCAGAGAGACATTTTTTTATTTTCCATGTTCCAATTCCTCCTTCGATAATTGTGAATAGGCAATTTCTTGATAAACTTCGTTATTAGCTAGAAGTTCCTTGTGGGTGCCTTGTCCCACGACTTTACCTTGATCCAAGACCAAAATCAAATCTGCATCCATAATGGTTGAAATACGCTGTGCGACGATGAGCTTGGTCATAGATTTTGTTTTCTCTGCTAGCTCTTGGCGTAGGACACGGTCTGTCTTGTAATCCAAGGCTGAGAAGGAGTCATCAAAGATGAGAATTTCTGGCTTCCGAGCCAAGGCACGCGCAATGGCCAGACGCTGTCTTTGTCCACCTGAGAAGTTGGTTCCTCCTTGAGCTACTTCTGACTCCAAGCCAGCTTCCTTGTCTTCGATAAAGTTCTTAGACTGGGCCAATTCCAAGGCTTGCCACATAGCTTGTTCACTAAGCGGTGTTTCTTGACTATGTCCAAAGTCTAGATTGCCCTTGACATCACCTGAAAAGAGTACAGCTTTTTGTGGTATATAACCGACCTTATTGCGCAAATCTTCCAAACCGTAATCTTGAACATTAACTCCGTCCACTAGAATTTCTCCTGCTGATACGTCATAGAAACGTGGAATCAGATTGACTAGAGTTGACTTACCAGAACCAGTTGAGCCGATAAAGGCAACTGTTTGGCCAGCTTCTGCTCTAAAGCTAACATTCTCGATAACTGCCTCCGAATTTGCAGCATAGCGGAAGGTCACATCCTTAAATTCGACCTTACCTTTAAGGTTTTCATCAGCCAGCTGCACTTGATCAGGATTTTGGATAGAAGAATGCAAATCTAGAACCTGATTAAGCCGCTTGGCAGAGACCATGGTTCGAGGAAGAACGATGAAGAGCGCCCCCATGAGAAGGAAGCCCATAACAACCTGCATGGCATAAGACATGAAAACAACCATGTCACTAAAGAGGGGCAGACGCGCTGTCGGAGCAGCATCGTTGATTACATAGGCTCCAATCCAGTAAATCGCCACACTCAAACCACTTGAAATCCCCATCATAATGGGATTTAAAATAGCCATAAGACGGTTGACAAACAAATTCAAGCGTGTCAGCTCATCATTTGCTGCTGTAAATTTTTCATCTTGGTACTTTTCAGCATTGTAGGCACGAACAACGCGAATACCTGTTAAACTTTCACGAGTAATGCTATTCAGTTTATCAGTCAAACTTTGAATCAAGGACTGTTTTGGAAAGGCTAGCGTCATCAAAACGGTTGTCATCAAAACATTGACAATCACTGCCACAAGTACCGCCCAGAGCCAGTATTCTGAATGGCCTAAAATCTTCCCGATGGCCCAGATAGCCATAATCGGACCACGCGTAACCACTTGCAATCCCATGGTAATCAACATCTGAACTTGGGTAATATCATTAGTGGTACGAGTTAGGAGGCTGGGAATAGAGAATTTCTTAATCTCTGTCTGCGAGTAATCCAAAACTCGATTAAAAATATCACTTCTCAGCCTACTAGTGTAAGAAGCAGCCACTCTGGATGCAAAAAATCCAACTGCGACTGCGGATAAGAAGGCAAAAAAAGACATTCCGACCATCATACCTGCTGGTTGCCATAACTCATCCAAGTTGGTTCCTTGACTTCCCAGCAAATCCGTGATTTTAGAGATATAGGTCGGAACTTCCAACTCTAGATAGACCGAAAAGCATGTAAAGAGAATGGCTAGTAAAATCATCCCCCATTCTTTTCTACTAATTCGTTTAGCTAATTTCTTCATTCTCTCCTCCTATTCTCTTGATATTTTCCTGTAGTTGATTGAGGACTTTCTCAAAAATCAGTAATTCATCTTCATCAATGTCTGCCATCAACTGGTTGTCAATACGTTCAAAGAAGGCCTTGATTTCTTGCATCTGAGAGCGCGATTTGTCCGTCAGATGAACAAACTTAGCCCGCTTATCGACAGGATTTGCCTCCAATTCCACCAAACCATTTTGCACCATACGTTTGACCAAATTACTAGCAACAGACTTGCTAATGTTGAGTTCTTGTTCAATATCCTTGATGAGCGTTAATTCTTGTTCATGCTCACGCCAACCTAAAAAACGCAGAACTTGTCCTTGAGGTCCACCCATAAATTCAATACCACAACGTTTGGCTTCCTTTTGTACCATCAGATGTACCTGGTGTCCAAAACGTTTTAAAACCAGCATTGGTTTATCCATACTTACTCCTTTCTAAGCATTACATTTAGTTCTCCTGAGAACTAAATAAGTTTCCATGAGAACTATTTTATCATTTTCAGAAAAGATGTCAAGAAAAAAGTTTTCATAAGAACTATCTTAGTTTAAATTGACATTAGGCAATATCTTTTATATAATAAGAACTCACTACTGTGGATAGACATCCATTCACTCAATGAAGGGAGAAAACTTTCAAATGAAACCAGAAGAGCAAAGAGTTTTAGGAATCTTAGCAACCATTTTTGGAGCCATCGCACTTTTAGGATCCTGGATCCCGTTTATTAACTATCCATCGTTGTTCATCGGCATCGTCGCATTTATCTTGGGGATTATTGGCCTTATCGTCAACCTCAAAAAACGGAAAACAATGGCTATTATCGGAACATCTCTGGCAGTTGCCTCTGTTGTACTTTTCTTTACGACTCAGGCACTATACGCTGATGTCTACAAAGAGTATGCCAAGGAGTTTAACCGTTCCTACATGGATACGAGTGCCTCAATGGAACGCGAAGAAAAAAGCGGCTTGACAGACGATACCTTCGCCTGGACCCAAGAACAGTTCGACGCCTTAATCGAAGGTGACCTTGACAACAAAGGAAAAGGTGGTACCACCTACGAGGATATTATCAACAAACACGGAAAGCCAGATTCCGAGTTTGACTTCACTCTTGGGGGTTACAATACGAAAAAAATCACCTATATCTCTATTGGAGACAAGACTAAGACTGTTACCTTAACTTTTGCAAAAGATGACAATGGACAGCTCTTGCTCGTCCAAAAACATCAGTCGGTCTAGGTCTAGAAAAAAGCAAGTAACAAAACGATTCTGAAACCTGAGTCTAAGTTCAAATATCAAAAAACGAACAGCTAGTAAAACTGTTCGTTTTTCTATTAGAACCCGTCTACGTTTGTGTAGATTTTTTGTACGTCTTCGTCGTCTTCAAGGATGCTGTAAAGTTTTTCAAAAGTTTCAAGGTCATCGCCTGACAATTCCACTTCTGACTGAGGAATCATTTCCAATTCAGTCACTTGGAATTCTTCGATACCTGATTCACGCAAAGCAACGATAGCTTTGTGAAGGTCAGTTGGTGCTGTATAAACCGTGATTGTTCCTTCTTCTGCTTCTACATCGTCCACATCCACATCTGCTTCTAGCAATTGCTCAAAGACTGCATCCGCATCTTCACCAGCAAATACGATAACACCCTTGTTGTCGAAGAGGTAAGAAACCGAACCTGAAGCACCCATGTTTCCGCCGTTTTTACCAAAGGCAGCACGGACATTGGCCGCTGTACGGTTGACGTTAGAAGTCAAAGTATCAACGATCAGCATAGAACCATTTGGTCCAAACCCTTCGTAACGTCCTTCTGTAAAGGTTTCATCTGTGTTTCCTTTAGCCTTATCCAAAGCTTTATCGATAACGTGTTTTGGCACTTGGGCTTGTTTAGCACGGTCGATAACGAATTTCAAAGCTGAGTTCGATTCTGGATCTGGATCACCTTTTTTAGCTGCTACATAGATTTCTACACCAAATTTTGCATATACTTTAGAGTTAGCTCCATCTTTAGCCGTTTTCTTGGCTACGATATTGGCCCATTTACGTCCCATTAGGAATCTCCTTTTTTCACATTTTAATCTTTCTTATTATAACACAAGTTTTTTCGATTTTCACTAGAGGAAATGGATTTTATTAGCAAATACAGCTAGGATACTACTTTACCTACCAAGATTTCCTTGCCTTCTTTTATCAAGGGGTGACGGAAAAGCGAAAAATACAGTTGGATGGTCATGGCAACCCAGATAAGGGGTTCGCAAAGGATAACTCCATTATAGCCTGCCCAAGGGATAATCAAGACCACAAAAGCAATTTTCCCTATTAGTTCAATAAAGCTAGAAACCAGCGGAAGGACTTTTTGCCCCAAACCCTGCAAGCAATTGCGATAAATCAGCAAAAGACTCAAAATAGGATAAAAGACCGAACTGATCTGCAAGTAGAGGCTTCCATTTTCTACCAAGTAGCCATCCGTTGAACTAGCCAAGAAAGAAACCAAGGCTGGACTGGCAAAAAAGAGGAAGATACAAACAAAAACTGCCCAGGACATACTTAAACGACTGCCGATTCGAAGGCCTTGAACAATGCGGTCTGGTCGCTTAGCACCTAAATTCTGAGAAGCAAAGGTCGTCATCGAAGCAGAAATAGCGGTCATAGGCAGAAGGGCGAAAGCCATAATGCGTCGAGCTGCCGTCTGGGCACTAATAATTACGGCACCAAAGGTATTAACAGAAGATTGTAAAATCACACTTCCGATGGACACAATTGAACTCATCAAGCCCATAGCCAAACCTTGCTCCAAGAGATCCGCGTACAAGGCCTTGTTCCATTTGAAATGCTTGAGCTGAGGGAGCAGTTCTGGAACACTCTTGCGTATATAGTAGAAACAGAGTACCGCTGATAAGCCTTGCGAAATAATGGTAGCAAGGCCCGCAGATTGAACTCCCAGATGCAATTGCGTAATGAAATAGAGATCCAGAACCACATTAACCAAGGCAGAGAAAATCAGAAAGCCAAGGGCTGCTAGACTGTCCCCAATGGATCTCAACAAACCTGCAAAGAGATTATAAGCAAAGCTGACACCGACACAGGTCACAATCATAGAAATATATTGATAGGACTGAGGAAGGATTTCTGCAGGAGTATCTAAGTATTGCAAAAGAGGATACAGACCAAGAAAGCCCAGCAACATCACTACAATACTCAAAAGAGCACCTAAAATCCAGGTAGCTGCTACCGCTTCCTTGATTTTGGTGAAATTCCTAGCCCCATAATAGCGGGCAATGACAATCCCCATTCCATTACCAACACCAAGCGTAAAGCCTATAATCAAATCAAAAATAGCAGTTGTTGCCCCAACCGCAGCCAAGGAATCTTGACCAAGAAAACGTCCAACAATCAAGACATCAGCAGTATTATAGAGCTGTTGGAAAATATTGGACAGCAAGATTGGAAAGGCAAAACTCAAAAGCGAAGGAAGAATAGGACCATGAATCAGGTCCACTGTTCGTTTTTTATTCATAAGGCTATTATATCAGCTTTCTAAAGGAGCGACAAGGCTCTATCACTAAGTTTGCAATCAATTGCTTACAGAGAGACAATTTGCTATAATCAAGAAAAGGAGGTCATTTATGAATTTGACCAGTCAATTAATAACCGATGCATTTCCCGATCTGGATAAGGTTGAAAAGCTAAACAAGGAAGCTTTCCCCAAGGAAGAACGAGTCCCTCTATCCGAGTTCTTGCGCTATCAGGACCGAGAAGACGCTCACTTTTTTGCCTTTTATAACCAAGAAGAGTTTGTCGGCTTTGCTTTTGCCATCTCCAATCAAAAAGCTTTTTATATCAGCTTTTTTGCCATCATGCCCCACTTGAGAAGCCACGGATATGGAAAAGAAATCATCGAAAAGCTGACTGATTTTTACCAGCGAACCATGTTATTGGAAGTCGAGCGATTGGACGAAGAATGCGATAACTTGGAGCAGAGAAAGGCACGCATGGACTTCTACCGCCAAAATGGTTTCAAAACAGCCAATGCTTTTCTAGAGTACGAAGGTTTGAGTTTTGAAATTCTCTACCGTGGCGACTATTTTGACGAAGAAGCCTATCGCGACATCTTCCAAAAGCTACAGAATGAACATTATTTTGACTTTCATATAGAGTATCGTCGTTTTAGTGACCATTAAACAGGACTTATCCATCCAGTGAAGAACCTCTCTTTTTCGATAGAAGCTACATATAAAAATGCATGTAATCTACGATTACATGCATTTTTTATTTTCAACTGATCAGAATAAACTTTTATTCTCTCTATGGCTTAAGCTTCTGCATTGCCTTCCGGAAGAAGGAAGTAGAGAATAGCATAAGCTAAGATTCCAGAACCACCAAGTAGGGTGAAGATAATCCAAAGTGCACGAACAAGTGTGTGGTCCATGTTAAAGTAGTCACCGATACCAGCACAAACACCAGCAATCTTTTTGTCTTGTACGTTTCGAACAAGGCGTTTTTCCATTATAGTAGTCTCCTTTTTATAGAATGATTTAATTTTTTTGATTAAATACTCTTTTATTACGCTTTTGAAGCTTATGGAGACTTAATATTTAAACATAAAAAGCAGAGAAAGACTTCTCCGCTTTTATTTTTAATCTTCAATTTCGATTTCGAGTCCGTCGCCTAGGTCAAGTGTTACTTCTTGGTTAGGTGCTAAATCTTCTGCAACAGAGGTAGGAGTTGTTCTTTCTTCATCTTCAATCAAACCATATTGAACACGGACTTGGTGGTCAATGGCATCAAAGATTTCTGGGTGATCCGCCAAGTATTTCTTAGCATTTTCAGATCCTTGTCCGATTTTTTCACCCTTGTAAGAGTACCATGCTCCCGCTTTTTGGATGATATCGAGATCACTTGCGATCTTCAAGAGCTCACCAGTTTTAGAAATCCCTTCTCCGTACATGATTTCAACGAAGGCTTCTTTAAATGGTGGAGCCACCTTGTTTTTCACGACCTTGATCTTGGTTTCTTTACCGACGTTGGTGTCTTTTTGGTCACCAGTTCCCTTGATTTGTGTGCTTCCACGAACATCCAAACGCACTGAAGCGTAGAATTTCAGAGCACGTCCACCAGGAGTTGTTTCTGGATTTCCAAACATGACCCCAACTTTTTCACGCAATTGGTTGATAAAGATGGCAATTGTTTTAGTTTTATTGATAGAAGCACCAAGTTTACGCATGGCCTGACTCATCATACGAGCCTGCAAACCAACGTGGCTGTCTCCGATATCACCATCAATTTCCGCACGAGGGACAAGGGCCGCAACTGAGTCGACTACGACAAGGTCCACAGCACCTGAGTCAATCAATTTTCCTGCAATTTCAAGCCCTTGCTCTCCTGAGTCTGGTTGAGACAAGAGCAATTCGTCAATATTGACCCCAAGAGCCGCAGCATAAGCTGGATCAAGGGCATGCTCCGCATCGATAAAGGCTGCAATCCCACCTTCTTTTTGCGCTTGCGCGACTGCATGAAGGGCAACTGTTGTCTTACCAGATGACTCTGGCCCATAGATTTCGATGATACGTCCCTTAGGATAACCACCTGAACCAAGGGCAATATCGAGAGCCAAGGAACCTGAGCTCATCACTTGTACCTTTTGCTCTGCACGTTCACCCAAACGCATGATTGAACCCTTACCAAAGTCTTTCTCAATCAATTTAAGAGCATCATTCAAGGCTTTTTCACGTTCTGCCCCGAATTTTTTTGAAATTTCATCTAATTTTTTTGGTTTTTTCGCCATTCTATTCTCCTACATTCTAATAGTCCTTAGACCTATCTACTATTATATCAAAAGTTAGTCACTTAATAAAGCCTTGCGAACTAGGTTAAAGGCATGCATAACCGCAATGTGACGTACATCTGCTCGGCTTCTACCTCCAATATTCACCTTGATAACCTCAGTTCCTTTCTCTTGAGCCAATCCTATGAAGACTGTCCCAGCTGGATGCCCTTCTAGACTGTCTGGCCCTGCTACTCCAGTCAAGCTAATACCAAAATCAGACTGGGTCTTACTTCGTGCCTGCTCAGCCATCTTCTGAGCTGTAAATTCAGACACAACACCATATTCTTCCAAATCCTTGACAGGAATATCCAACATCTTTGATTTTTCCTCCAAGCTATAGGTCACGAAACCACCCTTAAATATGCTTGAAACTCCTGAAAAATCCGCCACAGTAGCTTGGAAAAGCCCTGCCGTCAAACTCTCTGCAGCCGTGATGGTTTTCCCTTGCTTTTTCAGTTCTTCTACCACAATACTGGCCAAGCTGGACTCTTCCCCATAACCATAACAAAGTTCTCGTAAAGAAAGACCTTCAAAAGTCTGGTAGTTCAAGATTTGATTTTCCAAAATATCCAACGCTTGATTCGCCTCTTCTCGACTGCTAGATTTTGTTGACAGACGCAGAGTGACTTCTCCTGTCTTGGCATAAGGGGCTAAGGTTGGATCTGTTTGATTGTCAATCAAATCAGCTAAAATCGTAACCAGCTGGCTTTCGCCAATCCCAAAGAAACGAAGAACTCGGGAATACAACTTGCTCCCTGTCATCAACTTGGGTAGAAGTTGGTTTAAGACCATGGGTTTCAATTCACTTGGTGGACCAGGAAGAACGACATAGGTCACTCCGTCCACTTCTAACATTCCTCCAACAGCCAGTCCTGTTTCGTTTGGTAGTGGAGTCGCCCCTTCTACAATTTGAGCTTGTCTTTCGTTATTCGGTGTTCGGGCATAGTCTGGTCTCTGGTCAAAAAAGACATCCAACTTCTCCTGCGCCTGAGGATTGAAGACTAATTCTTTCCCTAAAAATTTAGCTAGAGTTTGTTTGGTCAAATCGTCCTCAGTTGGTCCCAAACCACCTGTCAAAATCACCAGACTGCTACGTTGACTAGCAATCTCAAGCAAAGACAAGAGACGAGTTTCATTGTCTCCTACAGCCGTCTGAAAATAAACATCTACCCCAATCTCTGCTAGTTTTTCTGATAAAAACTGGGCATTGGTATTGACAATCTGCCCTGTTAAAATTTCTGTTCCGACAGCCATAATTTCTGCTTTCATGTTTCCTCCTACCTATCTATTCGTATTTTTTTGAAAAAATCGCAGGAAATTTCCCACGATTTTAACCATAAAATAGATTATTCTACATCTTCTTGATTTATTGTATTATTAATCGTACCTGTTCCCAAACCGGTATTATTTCGATTGCCGAAAATATCTTCATATAAGACTGCATTCGTCTCTAACTCTGTCACCTTCGGTTTATCAAGTGAGGTTCTCAAAAGATTCTGGATTTCTAACAAATGGTTAGCAGTTACAATTTGATAAGATGTCCCTTGCAATTCGGCATCTTCTCCTCGTAACTGTTGGGTTTCAATCGTTTTGAACGAATCCTTGTAACCTAACAAGCTTGGAATACTCTTAGAAGACAAATCGATATTGGTTTGCATATTGGTACTTAGTGCTTTTAAGATGGATTGGTAGTGACTGACACTATTCAAGCTAAGAACTTTTTCAACCACCTTTTGAATGACTTCACGCTGACGCTTCTGACGTCCGTAGTCCCCTTCTGGGTCCTGGTAACGCATGCGGGAATAAACAAGCGCTTCTTCTCCATTTATTGTCTGCTCTCCAACACCGATAGAAATGGTGTTAAATTCCTCTTGGTCACTGATAGAAATCGGGAAACCTAGTGTATTATTAACCGTAATCCCGCCCACTGCATCTACCAATTGTTGCAAACCTTGCATATTGACCATAATATAGCGGTCAATATGGATATTCATCATCCTTTGAATCGTTGAGATAGCTAATTCTGCACCTCCTCCAGCATAAGCTGCGTTCAGTTTCGCTTCTTCGATTTGACCATCTTTATGCTGAATTTTCGTCAAAATATCTCTCTCTAAACTCAACATCATAGTCTTTTTCGTATGCGGATTAACCGTCAAGAGAATCATAGAATCACTATTCCCCTCCCAAGGGTCAGTTCGTTCAACGTTTCCAGTATCAACCCCCATTAAAAGGATCGTTAAGGGTTCAGTCGCCTCAATAACATTGGTTTCTTCCCCAATCTTTTTATAGGTTTTTGATAAGGTTTGTGTACCTTGCTGATAAATGGTATAAGCAAAGACACCCACACCCAAAACTGTCACAGCTAGAAAAGCTAGCACCATTCCAATAATTTTTTTAACCATATTTCTACTAATCTATCAGTTTACCCATCAAGTAAACATCGATAAATTTCCCTTCTTCTATGTACGCACCGCGCTCTTGTCTACCTTCAATTACAAAGCCATATTTTTGATATAGATGAACTGCAGCTTGATTACGAGTTTGGACAGTTAGTTGAAGTCGACGAAGAATACCACTAGCTTGTGCCCACTCTATCGCTTCTTCTAGCAAAAAACTTCCCAGTCCATTATTCCAATATTTCTTACCAATCACAATAAAGAGATCTCCAATATGACGAACTCTCTTACGTTGATCAGCTGTGATATTTACAAGACCAGCAATTTCATCATTCAGCAAGGCCAGTAAAGTGATTTGATTTTCCGAGTGAGCCTGTTTATCCAAAAACGACTCCATCTCAGTATCTGTCATCAAAATACCATCCCTGTCCAGACTAGTAAAATCTGTTTCTACACTAACACGATTTAAAAATGATACTAACTCAGCCGCATCTTCAATTTCTGCTTCCCTAATGAGCAACTCATACTCCATGTTGAAGCTCCTCTAAGAGTTTTTCTGCACGCAAACCCTTGGCTTTGAAGTTTAATCTGCGACCATCTTCCTCTTTTAGAATTTCTAATTCTAAATAAGTATCTGGCAAGGCATCACCTAAAAGATGTCCCCACTCAATGACAGTTACCCCGCCACCAAAAAGAAACTCATCCAAATCAATAGAATCAGCATCCCCCTCAATACGATAAACATCTAGGTGGTAAAGTGGAAGACGACCTTCATACTCTCTCACGATAGTATAGGTTGGACTCTTAATCATCTGAGAAATCTGTAATCCCTTAGCAAGGCCTTTTGTAAAGGTCGTTTTGCCTGCTCCAAGTTCTCCAGTTAGAATTAAGACATCATTCTTCTCTAATAAACAGCCCAAACGTTCACCTAAGGACTGTAACTCTTCTTCATTTTTAGTGTACATACCTCTATTATACCAAAAAGTTATTCTTTGTCGAGATATTATCTGTGAAGTCCAGATTATGAATTATGAGACTTGGGCTGGTTCTTGTTCTGATTTTAAAATAGGAACAGTAAAAAGAAAACTAATAATATATCTCTCATCAAATGGCTATAAAGTGAAACTTCCCAACGAATAACTTTTGGCACCAACAGGCCTAGAAATAGCATGCCCAAGGCAATATAAAATGTCATGGATAGTATTGACCATGGATTTCTGAGAACGATTAAAATAGCTAATCCACTAATAAAACAGAGTTGCTTTTTACCCAAAATATTTTTCAAGCCATATACATACTTCTGAATTGGCAGAAAAACTAACAAATCAATACCAAATAAGAAAAAGAAACTCGGTAGAAAGACTTCTACAAACTCTTCACCAGTTGCCCTTCCCGTAAGAAGATATTCTATGATAATCAAAGCTAAACCTAAAACATTTACCAATAGTAACAGAGTATACAAAAATTGTTGTCTATCTTCTTTAAAAACTGAATAATGTTGATTTCGTTGTCCTCTATAATAGTTTAGCCCTGCACCAATACTCGCAAGGAGCAACATACCCACTAAATAATAGAAGCAGTTTTGATTTAACATCAAGGCCCAAGTCGATAAACTTAAACAAGAACAGCTACTAATACCAAAAACTGTCAGCAATAACAAAATACGAATTTGCTTTTTCATTTTTTCCATCATTCTTCCTCCCTTACTTGCTCTTATTATAGGCTAGAGATCCTCCCTATTGCTAGAATATTTCTCAACTGTCGTTTTTCTACTCTAAAACGCTAAAAAGTTTGATGCAAGTAACCCTTACATCAAACTTTTACTATTTTTCTTCAAACCAAAGAGCAATTTCTCGCTTAGCTGACTCTTCTGAATCTGAACCATGTACAACATTTTGGATAGCTTGATTTTCACTAGCAGCTGTTGCAAAATCACCTCGGATAGTTCCTGGCAGAGCTTCTTCTGGACGAGTAGCCCCCATCATAGTCCGCCAAGTTTCAATCACTTTCGGACCTGATAGAATACCCACTACTACTGGTCCTGAAGTCATAAACTGACGGATAGGAGGATAAAAACTTTTTTCAACCAAGTCTTGATAGTGTTGGTCAATCAAAGCTTCTGAAACTGTTGAGCGTAGCTCTAATTTTTCGAGTTTGAAACCTCGTTGTTCCATTCTTTGCAGAATTTCGCCGACCAGCCCTCTTTTCACACCATCTGGCTTAATGATAAAGAATGTTTGTTCCATATGGACACCTCCTTGGCATTTTAGTTCTTCTATTCTACCATACTTTATGAAAAAGTTGGAAAATTTTCTGAAATAAAGCAAAGAGAACCCAAAGGTTCTCTTGTTTGCTTTTATTCTACTGTTTCTTCAACTTGGATTTCCACAACTTCCTCTACAGGAGCAAGTTCTGCCTCTTCTTGTTCTGGAGTCAGATATTCTGCTTCATTGATAGCTTGTGGTTCAAGGTTACGGTAGCGAGCCATACCAGTACCAGCTGGGATGATCTTACCGATGATAACATTTTCCTTGAGTCCAAGGAGATGATCTTTCTTACCACGGATGGCTGCATCTGTAAGGACACGAGTTGTTTCCTGGAAGGAAGCCGCTGACAAGAAACTATTTGTTTCAAGTGAGGCTTTGGTGATTCCCATAAGAACTGGACGACCAGTCGCTGGAACTCCACCTGCGATAAGAACATCCTTGTTGGCATCTGTAAAGTCGTTGATGTCCATGAGAGTACCCATAAGAAGATCTGTGTCACCTGGATCCATGACACGAACTTTACGGATCATTTGACGAACCATTACCTCGATGTGTTTGTCACCGATTTCTACCCCTTGGCTACGGTAAACTTTTTGTACTTCACCGAGGAGGTAGGTTTCAACTGACAAGACATCACGAACAGCAAGGAGACGTTTTGGTTGGATAGAACCTTCTGTCAATGCTGCACCGCGAGAGACTTGGTCTCCAACTTCGACACGCATACGTGCTGTAAATGGAACCACGTACTCACCTTCGCCAGTTTCACCCTTAACAAAGACTTTCTTGGTACGAGTTGACGCGTCTTCTTCGATAGCTGTAACTTGTCCTTTGACCTCTGTGATGACCGCTTCCCCTTTAGGATTGCGGGCTTCAAAGATTTCTTGGACACGAGGAAGACCCTGAGTGATATCGGTATTTGAGGCAACCCCACCCGTGTGGAAGGTACGCATTGTAAGCTGTGTACCAGGTTCCCCGATAGATTGGGCAGCGATTGTACCAACTGCTTCACCAACTTCAACCGCATCACCAGTCGCCAAGTTGATACCGTAACAGTGACGGCAGACACCATGACGAGTGTTACATGTAAATACAGAGCGGATAGTCACTTCTTCCACACCAGCATTGACAATTTCACGCGCCTTGTCTTCCGTAATCAACTCATTTGGACCGATGATCACTGCACCAGTTTCTGGATGTTTAACAGTTTTCTTAGTATAACGACCATTGAGACGTTCTTCGAGAGACTCGATCATCTCTTTTCCTTCTGCGATAGAGCGGATCAAGAGACCACGGTCTGTTCCACAATCGTCCTCACGGATGATCACATCTTGGGCAACGTCAACCAAACGACGAGTCAAGTAACCTGAGTCGGCTGTCTTAAGGGCCGTATCGGTCATACCTTTACGGGCACCGTGAGTTGAGAAGAACATTTCGAGTACTGACAAACCTTCGCGGAAGTTTGAAAGGATTGGCAATTCCATGATACGTCCGTTCGGAGCGGCCATCAGACCACGCATACCGGCAAGCTGTGAGAAGTTTGAAATGTTACCACGAGCTCCAGAGTCCATCATCATAACGATTGGGTTCTTAGGATCTTGGTTGGCAACCAAACGTTTCTCCAATTTTTCACGGGCTGCACGCCATTCAGCTGTAACAGCGTTGTAGCGCTCGTCGTCTGTGATCATACCACGACGGAATTGTTTGGTGATTTGTTCTACACGTTTGTGTGATTCTTCGATGATTTCAGCCTTGTCTTCAACGACTGGGATATCGGCAATACCCACTGTCAAACCTGCAAGAGTTGAGTGGTGGTATCCGAGGTTCTTCATGCGGTCAAGTAGGGCAGAAGTTTCTGTCGTACGGAAACGTTTGAAGATTTCAGCGATGATATTTCCAAGATTTTTCTTCTTGAATGGAGGGTTGAGTTCAAGATTACTGATTGCTTCCTTGATATCTCCACCTAGTGGCAAGAAGTATTTAGCTGGAACACCTTCTGTTAAGTTGGCATTTGTTGGTTCTTGCAAGTAAGGCAGACCCTCTGGCATGATGTCGTTGAAGAGGATTTTACCAACTGTTGTCAGCAAGACCTTGTGTTTTTGCTCTTCTGTCCATGGTTTGCTAAGGCTGTCTGTTGCAATACCAACACGTGAGTGGAGGTGAACATAACCATTACGGTAAGCCATAACCGCTTCGTCACGGTCTTTGAAGACCATTCCTTCCCCTTCACGACCAGCTTCTTCCATGGTCAAGTAGTAGTTACCCAAAACCATGTCCTGAGATGGAGTAACAACTGGTTTACCATCTTTCGGGTTCAAGATATGCTCAGCAGCCAACATCAAGATACGAGCTTCTGCTTGAGCTTCTTCTGAAAGCGGTACGTGGATGGCCATTTGGTCCCCGTCAAAGTCGGCATTATAGGCTTCACAGACAAGTGGGTGCAAGCGAAGAGCCTTACCATCAATCAAGACTGGCTCGAAGGCTTGGATCCCCAAACGGTGAAGGGTCGGTGCGCGGTTCAAAAGTACTGGGTGTTCTTTGATTACTTCTTCAAGAATATCCCAGATACGTTCGTCTCCGCGTTCCACCAAGCGTTTAGCCGCTTTGACGTTCTGCACGATGTCGCGCGCAACGATTTCACGCATCACAAATGGTTTAAAGAGCTCAATCGCCATTTCACGTGGCACACCACATTGGTACATCTTAAGAGTTGGACCAACGGCGATAACGGAACGTCCTGAGAAGTCAACACGTTTTCCGAGCAAGTTTTGACGGAAGCGCCCTTGTTTCCCTTTAAGCATGTGGCTCAATGATTTCAGTGGACGGCTACCTGGTCCTGTGATTGGACGACCACGACGACCGTTGTCAATCAAAGCGTCAACCGCTTCTTGAAGCATACGCTTCTCATTTTGAACGATGATACCTGGTGCGTTCAACTCAAGCAAACGAGCCAAACGGTTGTTACGGTTGATAACACGGCGGTAAAGGTCGTTCAAGTCAGATGAGGCAAAACGGCCACCATCCAACTGCAACATTGGACGAAGGTCTGGTGGAATAACTGGAAGGATGTTGAGAATCATCCATTCAGGTTTGTTCCCAGACTTGTAAAAGGCATCCAAAACATCCAAACGACGGATAGCTTTGACACGTTTTTGTCCAGTAGCTGTTTTCAACTCTTCTTTGAGTTCGGCAATTTCTTTTTCAAGATCTACTTGTTTCAAAAGGTCTTGGATGGCTTCGGCACCCATCTTGGCAACGAATGAACCATAACCATACTCACGCAAGCGCTCACGGTATTCGCGCTCTGTCATGATAGACTTGTGCTCAAGTGGTGTATCCTTCGGATCAATCACCACATAAGCCGCAAAGTAGATAACTTCCTCGAGGGCACGAGGACTCATATCAAGGGTCAAGCCCATACGGCTTGGAATCCCCTTGAAATACCAGATGTGAGATACAGGAGCCTTCAACTCGATGTGCCCCATACGCTCACGACGAACTTTCGTACGCGTTACTTCAACCCCACAGCGGTCACAAACAATCCCTCTGTAACGAATGCGTTTGTACTTACCACAAGCACATTCCCAGTCCTTTGTTGGACCAAAGATGACTTCGTCAAAGAGTCCTTCACGTTCTGGTTTCAAGGTACGGTAATTGATTGTTTCAGGTTTTTTGACTTCTCCATAAGACCATGAACGGACTTTGCTTGGAGAAGCTAGGGTGATTTGCATACTTTTAAAACGATTTACATCAACCACTATTTCTTCCCTTTCTATTCTAAATGAACTGCTTATTCTTGTTCAGCAGCTTCTTCTGTTGCTTCCGCTTTTGTTGCTTTCTCAGCTTCTTCAGCTTCAAAGGCTGCTTTAGCCTCTTGGGCTGCTTTTTCGCGGGCTTTTTCAAGGTCATCTACGTGGATGACATCTTCGTCCATTCCTTCATCCAAGTCGCGAAGTTCCACTTCTTGATCATCTTCGTCAAGGACACGCATGTCAAGACCAAGAGATTGCAATTCTTTTACAAGAACTCGGAAGGATTCTGGAACACCTGGTTTTGGAATTGGTTTTCCTTTTGTAATAGCTTCATAAGCTTTCAAACGTCCGTTGATATCGTCAGACTTGTATGTCAAGATTTCTTGGAGAACATTTGACGCACCGTAGGCTTCAAGAGCCCAAACTTCCATCTCACCGAAACGTTGTCCACCAAACTGAGCTTTACCTCCGAGTGGTTGTTGGGTGACGGTTGAGTATGGTCCGACTGAACGCGCGTGCAATTTATCATCAACCATGTGGTGGAGTTTGATCATGTACATGACACCAACTGATACACGGTTGTCAAAAGGCTCACCTGTACGTCCATCGTAAAGGATTGTTTTGGCATCGCTATCCATACCTGCTTCTTTAACAGTGTCCCAAAGGTCTTCAGAACTTGCTCCGTCAAAGACTGGTGTTGCGATGTGGATACCAAGAGTACGGGCTGCCATACCAAGGTGGAGTTCCATAACCTGACCGATATTCATACGCGATGGTACCCCAAGTGGATTCAACATGATGTCGACTGGAGTTCCGTCTGGAAGGTAAGGCATGTCTTCTACAGGAACGATACGAGAGACAACCCCTTTGTTTCCGTGACGTCCGGCCATCTTATCTCCGACCTTGATCTTACGTTTTTGAGCGATGTAGACGCGAACCAGCATGTTAACACCTGATTGCAACTCATCACCATTTGCACGTGTAAAGATCTTAACATCACGAACGACACCATCAGCACCGTGAGGTACACGGAGAGAAGTGTCACGCACTTCACGAGACTTGTCTCCGAAGATAGCGTGCAAGAGACGTTCTTCAGCTGAAAGGTCTTTTTCACCCTTAGGTGTTACTTTACCGACAAGGATATCCCCTTCTTTAACCTCAGCACCGATACGGATAATACCCATTTCGTCAAGGTCTTTAAGAGCATCTTCCCCAACGTTTGGAATTTCACGAGTAATTTCTTCAGGTCCAAGCTTTGTATCGCGCGTTTCTGATTCATATTCTTCGAGGTGGACAGATGTGTAAACATCGTCTTTGACCAAGCGTTCGCTCATGATAACGGCATCCTCGAAGTTGTAACCTTCCCATGTCATGTAGGCAACGATTGGGTTTTGTCCAAGCGCCATTTCCCCTTTTTCCATAGAAGGTCCGTCAGCGATAAAGTCGCCTTTTTCGACGACATCGCCAACTTTAACAAGCGTGCGTTGGTTGTAAGCAGTACCTGAGTTTGAACGACGGAATTTTTGGATGTGGTAAACGTCCAATGAACCATCTTCGCGGCGTACTTCTACCTTGTCAGCATCTGCGTATGTAACTTTACCATCATACTGAGCAATAACAGCCGCTCCAGAATCATGAGCTGCTTGGTATTCCATACCAGTACCAACGTAAGGTGCTTTTGGATCAATCAAAGGCACAGCCTGACGTTGCATGTTGGCACCCATAAGGGCACGGTTGGAGTCATCGTTTTCCAAGAAAGGAATACATGCTGTCGCAACGGCAACTACCTGTTTTGGTGACACGTCCATATAGTCAACCACTTCTGCTGGGTACTCCTGGTTGACCCCTTGGTGACGTCCCATGACAACTTTCTCAGCAAAAGTACCGTCTTCGTTGAGGCGAGAGTTAGCCTGCGCTACAGTAAATTCATCTTCTTCATCGGCTGTCAACCAAACGATTTCGTTTGTGACTACACCTGTTTCACGGTCAACCTTACGGTATGGTGTTTGAACAAATCCATACTTATTCAAGTGTCCGTAAGATGACAAGTTATTGATCAAACCGATGTTAGGTCCTTCAGGTGTCTCGATTGGACACATACGACCATAGTGAGTATAGTGCACGTCACGTACTTCATATCCTGCACGGTCACGTGTCAAACCACCAGGTCCTAAGGCTGACAAACGACGTTTGTGAGACAACTCAGAAAGCGGGTTGTGTTGGTCCATGAACTGTGACAACTGTGATGAACCAAAGAATTCTTTAACTGCAGCTGTTACAGGACGGATGTTGATAATTTGTTGTGGTGTTAAAACTTCATTGTCCTGAACAGACATGCGTTCACGGACATTACGTTCCATACGAGAAAGTCCAAGACGTACTTGGTTGGCAAGCAATTCACCAACTGCACGGATACGACGGTTTCCAAGGTGGTCGATATCATCCACACGTCCGATACCTTCTGCCAAGTTAAGGAAGTAGCTCATCTCTGCAAGGATATCCGCAGGAGTTACAACACGAACCTTGTCGTCTGGATTGGCATTTCCGATGATGGTTACAACACGGTCTGGATCCGTTGGAGCAACAACCTTGAATTTTTGAAGCACAACTGGTTCTGTCAAAACAGCTGCATCGTTTGGAATATAAACGATCTTGTTCAAGTCTCCATCCAAGTGACTCTCGATACTTTCAATCACGCTACGAGTCATAACGGTACCAGCTTCTACCAAGATTTCACCAGTTTCAGGATCTACCAATGGCTCAGCGATGGTTTGGTTGAGCAAGCGTGTTTTAACGTTGAGTTTTTTATTGATCTTGTAACGACCAACTGCTGCCAAATCGTAGCGGCGTGGGTCGAAGAAACGAGCCACAAGTAAGCTACGTGAGCTTTCAGCCGTCTTAGGCTCACCTGGGCGAAGGCGTTCGTAGATTTCTTTCAAGGCTTCGTCTGTACGAGAGTCCATTGGATTCTTGTGGATGTCTTTTTCAACGGTGTTTCGAACCAATTCACTATCACCAAAGATATCAAAGATTTCATCATCACCTGAGAAACCAAGCGCACGAACCAAGGTTGTAAATGGAATCTTACGAGTACGGTCGATACGAGTATAAGCGATGTCTTTTGAGTCGCTTTCAAGTTCCAACCAAGCTCCACGGTTAGGGATAACAGTAGAACCATATCCCACTTTACCGTTCTTGTCTACTTTGTCGTTAAAGTAAACACCTGGTGAGCGGACCAACTGAGAAACGATAATACGTTCACCACCATTGATGATGAAAGTACCCATTTCGGTCATGATTGGGAAATCACCAAAGAAGACTTCTTGGGTCTTGATTTCGCCTGTTTCTTTATTAATCAAGCGGAAGGTTACAAAAATTGGTGCTGAGTAGCTAGCATCGTGGATACGAGCTTCTTCTAGCGTGTATTTTGGTTCCTTGATTTCATATCCAACAAATTCCAACTCCATTGTGTCTGTGAAGTTTGAAATTGGCAATACATCTTCAAATACTTCCTTAAGACCGTGATCTAGGAAATCTTTGAATGAATCCGTTTGAATTTCAATCAAATTTGGTAAGTCAAGAACTTCTTTGATTCTTGAAAAACTACGACGGGTACGATGTTTCCCGTATTGAACGTCATGTCCTGCCAAGATGATTCTCCTTTGTAAATAAATTCCAAGCCTTGTCAATCAGGCTTTTCTAATCGTCATATGGTTTTAAAAACCCCTATCACCGTGTCCCTTTGACGAATTTTCAGAATCTTTAAATCTTTGTTACAAGCACTCAAAAACCTGAAAAAAAGCACAAAAAGAGCAGCTAAATCTGACTTTTTCAGAAGATTTAACTGCTGTGAGCCTTGTCTGGACAATATTTCAGACAAAACCTACGACAAATGATTATTTACATTATACCTTATTTAGCTAGATTTTTCAAGGGAATTGACAATTTTTTGACAAAATCTTTTCCTATAAAAATTTGCATTCTACTATCACTTTTCAAACTTCATTTTCAGTTTAATAGTCCAAGGAAAATATAGTAAATTCAGATTTTCCTATTTTATCTTAGGCTGTTTTTCTTGACTTTACTAGGCTTTTCTTTTAATATATATGTATAAATATATATGGAGGTTTATTATGAATATCTTGCTGACTAAAAAAGAACAAGACTTGCTATTCTTGCTGGAAGAATTAACCAAGAACCATGATTGGATAGAGATTCCAGTTTTGGCAGAAAATTTGAAATTACCAGTAAAAGAATTGCAAGAACATCTTTCTAGTCTCGAGCAATTATTCCCAAACCTCCTAATTCAATCAAGAAAAAAAGGCATCCAATTACAGTTTGACTTCCAAAATACCTTGGATCCTCGGATTGCAATCTTTGAACAATCTACAACCTACTCTTTTTTGAACTATCTGTTTTTCAAAGAGGGGCGATCGCTTGAGCAAATGTATCAGTCGCTTTCGATTAATCCAGAGCAGATTGAGGAAATCATTCATCGTCTTAACACACTCCTTCCCCAACACTACAATATCAGTATACAACCTTCCCCTTTGGTCATGGAGGGAGCAGAAGAGGACATCCGCGCCTTTTATCTAGACTACTTTAGCCAAAGTTACAGTTTTCTTGATTGGCCCTTTCCTTCTATTTCTGAAGAGGCACTCACTCAGCTGATTCAGCTATTTTTAAAGGCCCAACAAGTTTCACCCAACCTCAGTAGTTTACGACAAATCAAATATACTCTAGCTATCAATCTGGAACGCTTTAATAAGAGTCATTTGATTGAAAATCCTATTGCTCTTTTAACCAGTCATTACAGCTCCCTCATGCAGATTCCCCAGTTTGAACAAGATATCAAAAAGCTGGCTAAAAAGCTCCATTTCGAACCGAAAAAGGAAACACTGGAACAGCTATTTTCAAACCCAGTAAAGTCTCCTCAACTCACAAACAATCCTAACAATGGCGTACTGGGTGATATTCAGCACATTCAAAAATCCTACCGTCTATTGAGCCAAATCCTAGAAGAGCTAGCCAAAGAATTTCACCTACAGATTGAAAATAGAGAAGAATTGATTTGGCTCCTCCACTATACTGCCCAATCTGATTTCTTCCATCTACTCAGTAACCAGTCTCTTGACAAACAAAAATACCAGATTTTAAGCAATTATCAGGC
Organism: Streptococcus sp. HMSC073F11; assembly: GCF_001810785.1. Classification (GTDB taxonomy): domain Bacteria; phylum Bacillota; class Bacilli; order Lactobacillales; family Streptococcaceae; genus Streptococcus. The sequence goes on along the minus strand of NZ_KV802698.1, from coordinate 220,763 downwards.
AGAATTTCCAAAACTATTTGAATTAAGTCAACACAAATTCCAATCGTATCTGACTGAAATGGGGCTAGAAAATAACCCCATTAAACTACAAGAACTTGTCTACACCTTTTCGATCCAAGGGCAACGGATTTTAGTCCAATTACTTCAAAAACTTCCTAAAATACGTGTTTTAGTCATTAGTCATTTGGATAGCCATCATTCACAAAACATAATCGACACCCTCACTCACTACGGTAATAATCTCTATCTATTTGATTCTTGGGAAGAATCTACTATTTCTTTCTCAATTCTCAATCAAATTCCTCACGATATTGTGATCACCACCTTTCCTGTCACTAACTCTCCTAAACCAATTATCTACAATCGTAACTTCTCTACTTCAGAATTATTTCATCACCTCCACCTGATGGCTTCACAAATTCATAAAGAAAGACTGGCTGAATCGTAACAAAATTTGTTGCGATTTTTCTTTTAGTTTAATTTTAGGAAAACGCTTGCATATCGTTTTACTAAGTGCTATACTGATAAAGAAATTCATTTATAGGAGAATGATTATGAAAAGAACAACTTCTCAAACTGAGAAAAAAATGGTCTACAGCATCCGTTCCCTCAAGAACGGAACCGGTTCTGTCCTTATCGGTGCAAGCCTTGTCCTACTTGCCATTGCTACACCAACTATCTCAGCCAACGAAAATACACCAACCACTAATGCAAGTAATAGTGAAACTACTACTGCCCTTGCCCAACCTCTTACTGATACAACAGCCAGCACTGGTAAGCAAGAAAGTGATCTTTCTGCACCTAAAAATGCAAACGCTTCCCTAGAGAAAAAAGAAGAGAAACCTGCAACAGATCCAACAACTCCTGTTGCAAGCCCAGCTGATTCTGCACCACAAACCGGACAAGATCGTTCAAGTGAGGCAACGACTTCTACTAGTCCAGTAACGACTGAAACTAAGGCAGAAGAGCCAATCGAAGACAACTACTTCCGTATCCATGTCAAAAAACTTCCTGAAGAAAACAAGGATGCTCAAGGACTATGGACTTGGGACGATGTTGAAAAACCTTCTGAAAATTGGCCTAACGGAGCCTTGTCCTTCAAGGATGCCAAAAAAGATGACTATGGCTACTACCTAGATGTCAAATTAAAGGGAGAACAAGCCAAGAAAATTAGCTTCCTCATCAATAATACAGCTGGAAAAAATCTAACCGGCGATAAATCGGCCGAAAAACTAGCACCAAAGATGAATGAGGCTTGGTTAGACCAAGATTACAAGGTTTTCTCTTACGAGCCACAACCTGCAGGAACTATCCGTGTCAACTACTACCGCACAGATGGCAACTACGACAAGAAATCTCTCTGGTACTGGGGAGATGTGAAGGAGCCAAGTAGTGGTGAATGGCCTAACGGAACAGACTTTACGGCTACAGGCAAATATGGTCGCTATATCGATATTCCACTCAAAGATGCAGCTAAAGACCTTGGATTTTTATTACTAGACAGAAGCAAACAAGGAGACGATGTGAAAATCCGTAAAGAAGATTATAAGTTCACAGATTTGAAAAATCATAGCCAAATCTTCCTCAAAGACGATGACGAATCAATCTACACAAATCCATACTATGTCCACGATATCCGAATGACAGGGGCTCAGCACGTAGGAACTTCTAGCATTGAAAGTAGCTTTTCAACACTGGTCGGTGCCAAAAAAGAAGATATTCTCAAGCACTCCAACATCACTAATCACCTAGGAAACAAGGTAACTATTACCGATGTTGCAATCGACGAAGCTGGTAAGAAAGTAACTTACAGCGGAGATTTCTCTGACACAAAACATCCCTATACTGTTAGCTACAATTCCGACCAATTCACTACCAAAACAAGCTGGCGTCTGAAAGATGAGACTTACAGCTATGATGGCAAGCTTGGAGCTGACCTCAAAGAAGAAGGAAAACAGGTTGATTTGACCCTCTGGTCACCAAGTGCTGATAAGGTTTCTGTTGTTGTCTACGACAAAAATGACCCTAACAAAGTAGTTGGAACTGTCGCTCTTGAAAAAGGAGAAAGAGGGACTTGGAAACAAACTCTAGATAGCACAAACAAACTAGGAATCACAGATTTCACTGGATACTATTATCAATACCAAATCGAGCGTCAGGGTAAAACTGTTCTTGCACTCGATCCTTACGCTAAATCTCTCGCTGCTTGGAATAGTGACGATGCCAAGATCGATGATGCCCATAAAGTGGCTAAAGCTGCCTTTGTAGATCCAGCCAAACTAGGACCTCAAGACTTGACTTATGGTAAGATCCACAACTTCAAGACTCGTGAAGATGCCGTTATCTATGAAGCTCATGTGCGTGACTTCACTTCAGATCCGGCCATTGCAAAAGACTTGACCAAACCATTTGGTACTTTTGAAGCCTTTATCGAAAAACTAGATTACCTCAAAGACTTGGGTGTAACCCACATCCAGCTCCTTCCAGTCTTGTCTTACTACTTTGTCAATGAATTGAAAAACCATGAACGCTTGTCTGACTATGCTTCAAGCAATAGCAACTACAACTGGGGATATGACCCTCAAAACTACTTCTCATTGACTGGTATGTACTCAAGCGATCCTAAGAATCCAGAGAAACGAATCGCAGAATTTAAAAACCTCATCAACGAAATCCACAAACGTGGCATGGGAGCTATCCTAGATGTCGTTTATAACCACACAGCCAAAGTCAATATCTTTGAAGACCTAGAGCCAAATTACTACCACTTTATGGATGCTGATGGAACACCACGAACTAGCTTTGGTGGTGGACGCTTGGGGACAACCCACCATATGACCAAACGTCTCCTAGTTGACTCTATCAAATATCTGGTTGATACTTACAAAGTAGATGGATTCCGCTTCGATATGATGGGAGACCATGATGCGGCTTCTATCGAAGAAGCTTACAAGGCTGCACGCGCCCTCAATCCAAATCTTATCATGCTAGGTGAAGGCTGGAGAACCTATACTGGTGATGAAAATACGCCTGTACAACCTGCTGACCAAGATTGGATGAAGAAAACAGATACTGTCGCTGTCTTTTCAGACGACATCCGCAACAACCTCAAGTCTGGCTATCCAAACGAAGGGCAACCTGCCTTTATCACAGGTGGCAAACGCGATATCAATACCATCTTTAAAAATCTCATTGCCCAACCAACTAACTTTGAGGCTGACAATCCTGGAGATGTTATTCAGTATATCGCAGCCCATGATAACTTGACCCTCTTTGACATCATTGCCCAATCTATCAAAAAAGACCCTAGCAAGGCTGAGAACTATGCTGAAATCCATCGCCGTTTGCGACTTGGAAACCTCATGGTCTTGACTGCTCAAGGAACTCCGTTTATCCACTCTGGTCAGGAATACGGACGTACCAAACAATTCCTTGATCCAGCCTACAAGACTCCTGTCTCAGAGGATAAGGTTCCAAACAAGTCTCACTTGTTACGTGACAAGGACGGCAAGCCATTTGTCTATCCTTACTTTATCCATGACTCTTACGACTCTAGTGATGCTGTCAACAAGTTTGATTGGACCAAAGCAACTGATGGCAAAGCTTATCCTGAAAATGTCAAGAGCCGTGACTATATGAAAGGTTTGATTGCCCTTCGTCAATCTACAGATGCCTTCCGACTTAAGAGTCTTCAAGATATCAAAGACCGTGTCCACCTCATCACTATCCCAGGCCAAAATGGTGTGGAAAAAGAGGACGTGGTGATTGGCTACCAAATCACTGCTCCAAACGGTGATATCTATGCAGTCTTTGTCAATGCGGACGAAAAAGCTCGCGAATTTAATTTAGGAACTGCCTTTGCCCACCTCAGAAATGCTGAAGTTTTAGCAGATGAAAATCAAGCAGGACCAGTCGGAATTGCCAACCCTAAAGGGCTTGAATGGACTGAAAAAGGTTTGAAATTAAATGCCCTTACAGCCACTGTTCTTCGAATCTCTCAAGGCGGTGCCATCGTTGCCCCAGCTGTGGAAGAAAAACCAGAATTTGATCTTTCTAGCTTAACACAAGAGCAAAGTCAAAATAACGGCCAAGACAATATTCCAAACCGAGTCGTCAAACCGGAACATCAAAATCCAGCTCCACAGGCTAAACCTGATTCTGCAAAACCAGATGCAAAAGTAGCAGATGCGGATCATAAACCTAGCAAAGCTACAACTGATTCACATACTGAACAACCAGCACAAGAAACACAAGCATCATCTGTACAAGAAGCTGTTCAAAACGAATCGGTAGATAACTCTAGCAAGGAAAATATAGCTGCACCCCTAGCTAAACAAGCTGAACTTCCAAATACAGGAACCAAAAACGATCACAAACTCCTGTTTGCAGGAATCAGCATTCTTTCCCTTCTAGGTCTCGGGTTCTTACTAAAAAACAAAAAAGAGAACTAAACTAGCCCTCCTATAGAAAAATCCCCCAAGCCTTGACGCTCGGGGGATTGATTTTTGTACAATATTTATCGTCATAATAAATTTGAGTAGTTTTTATTAAGCCTCTTTCATGGCAAAGTAAGCACGTATTTTGGGTGCCACTTGTGTGCCGAAGAGTTCAATGGCTCTCAGAACCTGGTCATGTGGCATAGAACCAAGCGGTAGATGGAGCATGAAACGGTCCAAGTCTAAATCCTCAATCATGCGAATCAATTTTTCTGCCACCTGATCTGGATTTCCTACAAACATGGCTCCATTTGGCCCAACTTGCTCCAAATATTGCTCATAGGTCAACTCCTGCCAGTGTGGACGGTCCTTGGAAATCGCATCCACCACTTGCTTGGTCGGATGGAAATAATCTTTCACCGCCTGCTCGCCATCTTCAGCAATCCAGCCCTAAGAATGAGCGCCCACTTTCAGGTCTTTATCCGCATGACCAGCCTCCCTTCCAATCTCACGATAAGCTTGAGTCAATTTCTTGAAGTAACGCGGATTGCCACCGATAATGGCATAGACAATCGGCAACCCCGCCTGAGCAATCTTCACTGTTGACTCTACATGACCACCTGTCGCTACCCACAATGGCAATTTATCCTGAACAGGACGAGGATAGACTTCTTTTCCAGCAATGCTTTGGGTCAATTGTCCCTGCCAGTTCACTTTGGTGCTTTCATTTGCCAACTGAAGCAGATCTAACTTTTCATCAAAGAGAGCTTCGTAGTCTTTCAAGTCATAGCCAAACAGAGGGAAGGACTCGGTGAATGAACCACGCCCAGCCATAATCTCCGCACGGCCATTTGACAAGGCATCGATGGTGGCATATTGTTGGAACAAGCGAATTGGATCCATACTCGAGAGAATGCTGACCGCACTAGTCAAACGAATCTTCTTGGTATTGACTGCCCCAGCTGCAAGAACAATCTCTGACGCCGATACCGCAAAGTCCTCCCGATGATGCTCCCCAATCCCGTACACATCCAAACCAACCTTATCAGCCAGCTCAATTTCTGCCACCAACTGACGAATGCGTTCATCATGACTGTAAATCTACCCTGTCACCTCCAGGGCTGTTGTTTCACCAAATGTTGAAATTCCTAATTCTACCATCCTGTTTCCTCGCTATCTCTTTTAGTTTTAGGGCATTTTATCACTAATTAGTTTTATTTTCAATAAATTTGCTCATTAGAAAAAGCCTAGATCATCTAGACTTTCTTGGCTTATTCTACTGTTACTGACTTGGCAAGGTTACGTGGTTTGTCCACATCGAGTCCACGGTGGAGGGTTGCAAAGTAAGCGACCAATTGTGTTGGTACGACCATTGAGATTGGTGAAAGGTATGGGTGTACAGTCGTAAGGACGATATCGTCTGTGTCTTTAGCAACATTTTCCTCTGCGATAGTGAGAACCTTGGCACCACGGGCTGCGACCTCTTGGATATTTCCACGAGTGTGGTTAGCAAGGACTGGATCTGACAAGAGGGCCAAGACAGGCGTTCCTTCTTCAATCAAGGCAATGGTTCCGTGCTTGAGTTCTCCTGCCGCAAAGCCTTCACATTGGATGTAAGAAATCTCTTTGAGTTTGAGACTGGCTTCCATGGCTACATAGTAGTCTTGACCACGTCCAATGTAAAAAGCGTTGCGAGTTGTTTCAAGAAGCTCTCGAACCTTGGCATCAATGTTTTCTTTCTCAGAAAGAGTTGATTCGATAGACTGAGCTACGATTGACAACTCATGAACTAAATCAAATGCTTGCGCTTTGGCATTGCCATTTGCTTCTCCGACTGCTTTTGCAAGGAAGGCAAGGGCTGCAATTTGCGCTGTATAAGCCTTAGTTGATGCCACGGCAATTTCAGGACCTGCATGAAGAAGCATGGTATTGTTAGCTTCACGTGAAAGAGTTGAACCTGGGACATTTGTCACTGTCAAGCTTGGGATTCCCATTTCATTAGCCTTAACCAAAACCTGACGACTATCCGCTGTTTCACCAGATTGGCTGATAAAGATGAAGAGTGGTTTCTTGCTGAGAAGTGGCATACCGTAGCCCCACTCAGATGAGATTCCAAGTTCAACTGGTGTATCTGTCAAGTCTTCCAACATCTTCTTAGAAGCAAATCCTGCGTGGTAAGATGTCCCAGCTGCAAGGATGTAGATACGGTCTGCGTCTTGAACAGCCTGGATGATAGCTGGGTCTACGACAACTTGACCAGCCTCATCTGTGTAGGCTTGGATGAGTTTACGCATAACCGTTGGTTGCTCATCTATTTCCTTAAGCATGTAGTAAGGATAAGTTCCCTTACCGATATCTGACAAGTCGAGCTCCGCAGTATAGCTAGCACGTTCACGACTGTTGCCATCATAGTCTTGAACTTCCACACTATCAGCCTTGACGATTACCAACTCTTGGTCATGAATTTCCATGTATTGGTTAGTCTCACGAATCATAGCCATAGCATCTGAGCAGACCATGTTATAACCTTCCCCAAGACCGATCAAAAGTGGTGATTTATTTTTAGCCACATAGATGACTTCAGGATCTTGTGAATCAACCAAGGCAAAGGCATAAGAACCACGAATGATGTGAAGGGCCTTTTTGAAGGCTTCAAGAACTGAGAGACCTTCTTCTTCTGCAAATTTTCCAATCAAGTGAACAGCGATTTCTGTATCTGTTTGTCCCTTGAAGTGGTGACCTGCAAGGTATTCTTCCTTGATTTCAAGGTAGTTTTCAATGACCCCATTGTGGACCAAGACAAAACGTCCAGTCTCAGAGCGGTGTGGGTGAGCATTGTCTTCCGTTGGTTTCCCGTGAGTTGCCCAACGAGTATGTCCGATACCAGTTGTCCCCTCAACACCTGCTGTCTTGGCAGACAATTCTGCGATACGACCGACAGCCTTAACCAGGTGATTTTCAGCACCACCTAGGACAAAAATCCCCGCAGAATCATAGCCACGGTATTCGAGCTTTTCAAGCCCTTGAATCAAAATATCAGTTGCATTTGTGTTTCCAACAACACCAACAATTCCACACATAGTATATACGACACAGACCAGCTGTGCTTTCTCCTTAAATTGGTATAGTCTGATTTCCCTTTTACAAAATCAGCAAAAACAGTATATACTTGTTTCTTTCACTTGTCAAGAGTAAAAATTGGTATAGTTCAAATTACGCTCCTGTTAGCAAAAGACTCTGACCAATTAGGATAATCAGTCAGAGTCCTTTTTAAAATCCATTATTCTCGCTTAATTCCTTGAACCAGTGCCCTGATTTCTTCAGACGACGTTCTTGCGTTTCCAAGTCTAATTCGACCAAGCCATAGCGATTTTTATAGCTGTTGAGCCATGACCAGCAATCGATAAAGGTCCAAATCAAGTAGCCCTTACAGTTAGCTCCATCTTCAATAGCACGGTGAAGTTCACGAAGATGACCTTTTACAAAATCAATACGATAATCATCTTGAATCATTCCATTCTCACGAAATTTTTCTTCCCCCTCAACACCCATACCATTCTCTGTCAACATCCACTCAATATTGCCATAATTTTTCTTGATATTTTGGGCGATGTCATAAATCCCTTGCTCATAAATCTCCCAGCCACGATGAGGATTAATTTTACGTCCAGGCATCACATAAGCCTCGTAAAAATGTTCTGGTAAGAGTGGACTCTCTGGATGCTTAGCAAATCGAGGAGCCATGACACGCAAAGGTTGATAGTAATTGACACCAAGGAAGTCCACCGTATTATCACGAATGATCTCCAACTCCTCCTCTGTAGCATCAGGCAAGAGACCGTGTTCATGCAAGATTTCTACCAACTCCTGTGGATAAGTCCCCAAAACAGACGGATCTAAGAAAGATTGGGCCTGAAAAAGGTCCGCAATACGAGCAGCCTTGACATCAGCAGGATGCTGGCTACGTGGATAAGCCGGTGTCAAGTTGAGGACAATCCCAATCTTGGAATCTGGCAAAAGTTCATGACAAGCCTTAACCGCCCTACTGCTGGCCAATTGTGTATGATAAGCTACTTTAACGGCTGCCTCTGCATCCACCTTATGTGGATAATGGGCATCGTAAAAATAGCCAAATTCTACTGGAACGATGGGCTCGTTAAAGGTAATCCATTGGTCTACCAAATCTCCATAAGTCTCAAAACAAAAACGAGCATAGTCTTCATAGGCTGAGACAGTCGCCTTATTTTCCCAACCATCACCAGCTTCTTGAAGGGCAAAAGGTAAATCAAAATGATAAAGATTCACTAAAAGACGAATCCCTTTGGCCTTAATAACCTCAAAAATCTTACGGTAAAAGTCTACACCTTGAGGATTGACTTCCCCACGCCCTTGTGGAAAAATCCGTGACCACTGAATAGAAGTCCGAAAGGCCGTGTGACCAGTTTCTAACAGTAGCTCAATATCCTTTTCCCAGTTTTCATAAAAGGTTGATGTTTTATCTGGACCAATCCCATTATAGTAGCGATTTGGCTCCACTTGGTACCAATAATCCCAAAGATTATCTCCCTTACCGTCACCAGCTACACGTCCTTCTGTTTGTGGTCCAGAAGTAGAGGATCCCCAGACAAAATCCTTTGGAAATCTTAGCATACATTTACCTCTTTATCTAGTCATTTTTCCCATTATACAGAAAAAACAAGGTAAAAACTAGTTACATTTTTTCCTTGTTTTTCTTCTGATTATAGTTTTTATTTCTTGCTGAGGATTTCAAGCGTTTCAAGCACGTTATCAGCATGAACTTCGATGGTGTCACCAGTCGCTTTAATCTTGACTTCTACGATGCCATCAGTCGCTTTCTTCCCAACAGTGATACGGATTGGAAGACCAATCAAGTCACTATCGCTGAATTTGACTCCGACACGTTCATTACGGTCGTCCGTCAAGACTTCGTAACCAGCTCCCATCAAGCTTGCTTCAAGCTTTTCTGTCAAGACTTGAGCTTCTTCATCCTTGACATTGACAGTGATCAAGTGCACATCAAATGGTGCCAATTCTTTAGGGAAGTTGATTCCCCAAGCGTAACGGTATTCACCTTTTGGCGTTTTGTTAACAAAGAGGCGAGCGTGTTGCTCCATCACTGCTGAAAGGAGACGGCTGACACCGATACCATAACATCCCATGATGATTGGCACAGCACGGCCATTTTCATCCAAAACATCTGCTCCCATGCTTGCTGAATAGCGAGTGCCAAGTTTGAAGATGTGACCAATTTCGATACCACGCGCAAAGTTAAGGACACCTTGTCCGTCTGGTGAAATTTCACCCTCACGAACTTCACGGATATCCACATATTCTGCAGTAAAATCACGGCCTGGATTCACACCAGTCAAGTGGTAGCCATCTTCGTTAGCACCCACAACTGCATTGCGAACATCTTGCACCTTACGGTCTGCGATGATTTTAACATTATCTGGCAAACCAACTGGGCCAAGTGAACCGAATCCCGCTTGAACAAGATTCGCCACTTCTTCTTCACTAGCAACGTCAAAGAAATCTGCTCCCAAGTGGTTTTTCAACTTGACTTCGTTGAGTTGGTCATTTCCAACTAGAAGGGCTGCAACAAGCTCACCATCTGCCATGTAGAAGAGGGTTTTAATCGTTTGTTCTTCTGGAACGTTGAGGAAGGCTGCAACTTCATCGATTGATTTAACATCTGGTGTTGCAACACGAGTCACTTCTTCTTCAGCGACAACACGGTTGCTTTGTTTGTACTCGTTTGTTGCCATTTCCAAGTTAGCCGCATAGCTAGATTCACTTGAGTAAGCAATGGTATCTTCACCAGAGACCATCCATTTGAGCAATTCTGCCTTGATTTCTTCTTGCACTTCTGCAGGAATCTCATCAAATGAAGCAACTGACTTGTCCAAGACGACCCAGCGGTCAAGGTCTGTACGAGCAGGTGTAATGGCCATAAATTCTTGGCTGTCCTTACCACCCATAGCTCCACCGTCACCAATAATTGCCTTGAAATCTAAACCACTACGAGTGAAAATACGCTCATAAGCAGCCTTGTACTCATCATAAACACTGTCCAAGCTATCATAGTTAGCGTGAAAGCTGTAAGCATCCTTCATGATGAACTCACGTGTACGAAGAAGTCCATTACGTGGGCGTTTTTCATCACGATACTTAGGTTGGATTTGGTAAAGGTTGAGTGGCAATTGCTTGTAAGACTTAACAGAATCACGGACAATAGCTGTAAAGGTTTCTTCGTGAGTTGGACCTAGGATAAAGTCTGATTTTTCACGATTTTTTAGTTTGTAAAGGTCTTCACCATAAGTTTCGTAACGACCTGATTCGCGCCACAATTCTGCACTGAGGAGGGCAGGAGCCAACATCTCAACGGCACCAATCTTATCAAATTCTTGTCGCATGATATTTTTAGCTTTTTCAATCACACGATTAGCAAGTGGTAGGTAAGAATAAACACCTGCTGAGACTTGACGAACATAACCAGCTCGCAACATAAGAGCATGGCTGATAACTTGAGCATCGCTTGGCATTTCGCGAAGCGTTGGGATAGGCATTTTACTTTGTTTCATAATATTCCTCGATTATCTAAAAAAGAGTCGCATGATGTCATTCCAGGTCACAGCAATCATCAAGACAACCATGATGACCACTCCGGCCAAGGTGACATAGGTTTCAATTTCTTGTTTCAATGGTTTGCGGCGAATGGCTTCTAGGATATTGAGCACAATCTTACCACCATCCAGGGCTGGAATCGGAATAAGATTAAAAATCCCAATATTGATGGAAATTATTGCCAAGAAGTACAAGACATTCTCAATTCCATTTTTAGCAGCATCACTACTTTCCTTAAAGATGGCAACAGGTCCACCTAGCTTGTTCAAATCCGGTTGGAAAATCAGATTTTTCAGTTCTGAGAGAATTCGGAGGGCCGAGTCAGCAGCAGTTGTAAAACCACCTACAAACATAGATACAAAATCTGACTTAATCCCCGGTTGAACACCTAGAAGGTAACGGCCTTGACTTTCTTCCGGACTAACAGTGACTTGTTTGTCACTACCATTTTCAGAAATAGTCACATCCAAGGTCGGGGCCGTCTTATCTTTGGTTTCTGATTCCACAGCCTGAATCAAACTTTCCCAGTTGCTAACCTCATGTGAGCCAATCTTGGTAATTTGTGCCGTTTCTGGTACTCCCACCTTAGCCAAAGCACCTTGAGGCATAACATGGAACTGGTTGGTATCAACATCTCTGACACCACCCTGCATGAAGATTAAAATCCAGAAAACAACGACACCTAAGATAAAGTTGTTCATAGGGCCTGCAAAATTAGTAATCAGTTTTCCCCAGATAGTCGCATTTTGATATTGAACATCTAAAGGTGCAATCCGAACCTCAGTACCATCTGCTTCCACAACCGTTGCATCGTGATCCACTGCAAATGTTTTTTCTTCTTCCAGAACCAATCCTTTGATAAAGAGCTTGTCTTCAAAGTCAAACTGGGTTACCTGCATAGGGAGGGCTGTTTGATCTAATTTTTTACCTGAAAGATTGATGCGTTTAACCTTACCATCATCAGTAAGCGTCAAACTGACAGGAGTTCCTGTCTTAATTTCAGTTGTATCATCACCCCAACCGGCCATACGGACATAGCCACCCAGAGGCAAGATTCGAATGGTATAGGCCGTCCCGTCCTTGCCAATATGAGCAAAGATCTTGGGTCCCATGCCAATGGCAAATTCACGCACTAGAATCCCTGATTTCTTGGCAAAGTAGAAGTGTCCGAACTCGTGCACCACTACAATAATCCCAAAAACCAGAATAAAGGTTAAAATTCCGAGCATAGTATTTCCTCCGTCTTTTGATTAAAAGAGTCCAAACAAGTGCATGATTGGAAATACAAGCAACATACTATCGAAACGATCCAAAACACCACCATGTCCAGGGATAAATTTCCCAGAATCCTTGACACCAAAGTGACGCTTGATCGAACTTTCTAGTAAATCACCAAATTGTCCAGCAATGCTAAAGAAAATAGCAAAGACTGACATCTTGTAAATTCCATACGGAAGAGCAACTGTACTGTCAACCATCATAAAGATGATGGTTACTAAAATAGCACCTAAAATACCACCCAAGGCACCCTCAAAGGTTTTATTTGGAGAAACTGTCGGAGCCAGTTTCCGTTTCCCAAAGTTCATCCCAGCAAGATAGGCACCACTGTCGGTAGCCCAGACGATACATAAGGCTAATAGTGCCTTATCTAAACCTGCAATTCTAGCATCTAGTAAAGCATTAAATCCAAAGCCCACGTAGAAACTCATAGCAAGCGGGAAAACCGCATCCTCAATCGTATACGACTTGCTAAAAACAGTAGTTCCTAACATGATTGAAATCAACACACTATAGGCAACCACATTCCCATCAACTGGCAAAAAAGTCAGGTAATTCTCCAAGGGAATGGTCAAGGCAAAGGTTGCAAAGAGGGTCAAGAGGCCCTCCATCGTCATGGTCTCTAGACCTCTCATCTTCAAAAGTTCATGCATGGCTAGCATGGCTATGATTCCAATTGCTATCTGAAGCAAGAGTCCCCCAATCATTAAAATTGGTAGGAAAATAGCCAGGGCAATACCTGCAAACAAGGTTCTTTTCTGTAAATCCTGTGTCATATTTCCTCCTAAACTCCTCCAAATCGGCGTTGTCGACGATTGTAGGCAAGAATGGCTTCCTGCAAGGCTTCCTCGTCAAAATCGGGCCATAAGGTATCCGTAAAATAGAGTTCACTATAGGCTCCCTGCCAAGGAAGGAAATTGCTCAAACGCAATTCTCCACTAGTCCTGATAATCAAGTCTGGGTCTCGTAACTCCTTAGGCAAATGCTGGGTAAAGAGATAGTTGCCAATCAATTCCTCTGTGATGTCGCCTGGGTTGATTTTGGCATCTAAAACATCTTGAGAAATCAACTTAAGTGCCTGTGTAATCTCAGCACGTCCACCATAGTTGAGGGCAAAATTAAGAATCAAACCTGTGTTATTCTTAGTCAATTCCTCAGCCTTGGTCAGAGCTTCAAAGGTTTGCTTAGGAAGGCGGTCTGTCTCCCCAATCATTTGAATCTTAACATTATTTGCATGCAGTTCCGGGACATAATTATCATAAAACTCTACTGGCAAGTTCATGATAAACTTGACTTCCTGATCTGGACGGGTCCAGTTTTCCGTAGAAAAAGCATAAACTGTAATCACCTTGACGCCTAGTTTGTTGGCTGCCTTGGTCACAGTTTGCAATGCTTCCATACCCGCCTTGTGTCCGAAGACTCGCGGTTGCATACGTTTTTTAGCCCAACGGCCATTGCCATCCATGATGATGCCGATATGAGCAGGAACCTGTGTCGGAACCTCTACTTCCACAGCCTTATCTTTCTTAAAAAATCCAAACATGATCTTATTCCTATTCAAAAATCTATCGTTTCATTATACCATATTTCCCTATTTTCTTCTATCACTAAGCTATTTATACTCTTCGAAAATCTCTTCAAACCACGT
>NZ_KV802698.1:152978-206656 GCF_001810785.1 Streptococcus sp. HMSC073F11 | reverse complement strand
TTTTGAGCAACCTGCGGCTAGCTTCCTAGTTTGCACTTTGATTTTCATTGAGTATTATTCTCAGGTACAAAGCCCATTTTTCAAAAAAATAAGCCGCCTGATTGGGCGACTTTATTTTTTATAGGGAGATTATTATGAAAAAGTTTTAGGAGTTTAAGTTAAGGTCTTCTTAACTTATGGACTTAGTATACACTTCCTAGCTTAAAGTTTTCTTAAGTATTTTTAAAAATCAAATTTTTCCATTTATCCTGCCAATTTTTCTTGGATAATCGTGTTTTATAGAGAGCCATTCGTTCTTGATTCTCTAAAAAATGAGGAGTTGGACGAACTTGAAAATTCAAAATATCCTCCAAACCATAAGGTACATAGAGCTCAAAATCGGATTCTTCATTCAAGCGCAGTCCAACTGCCGTACACCGTTCTGGATACTTACTCATAGCATCACGAGAACTAGTATAGGGAGAAGTGTGAGGACTGTGCTGGTGCATATAGACTTGATTTTTCAATTCCCACTGATACTGAGGAAAATCCTCTCGCAGTTTTTTCTCTAGGGACAAGGTTTCCTCATAAGAAATATCTGGATCAAAGAAAATCACATCTACATCTGTTTCACAGTCAAAAGGGGATTTGTCTGACAAGAGATTCCAAATAAAATTTCTGACAGAACCTGCTGCCAACCAGGAATCTGTTAACTCTAGGTTTCGGATGATAGTCAGAATAGCCATCATATCTGGATTTTTTCTAAAAGCCTCTAGAATTTCTTGCTCATTTTTCACTGTATTCATAACCTAAATGCTCATATGCCTTAGCAGTCGCCACCCGTCCAGACCGTGTCCGCATGATAAAACCTTTTTGAATCAAGTAAGGCTCATACATGTCTTCGACAGTCTCGCGCTCCTCAGCAATATTAACAGAAAGAGTTCCTAAGCCGACGGGACCACCACCGTACATCTCAATCATGGTGCGAAGGATTTTCTGGTCCACATAGTCCAGGCCTTCATGGTCAACATCCAGCATAGTCAAAGCCTTATCAGTAATAAGATCATCGATCACCCCATTCCCCATTATCTGGGCAAAATCGCGCACGCGCTTGAGGAGACGATTGGCAATACGAGGGGTCCCACGACTACGTAGGGCCAACTCAGATGCTGCCTCATGAGTGATTTCCATCTCAAAAATATCTGCCGTCCGCTCGACAATTTCTGTCAAGTCAGCATGAGCATAATACTCCATATGCCCCGTAATCCCAAAACGTGCCCGTAGTGGATTTGAGAGCATACCAGCCCGAGTCGTCGCACCAATCAAGGTAAAAGGTGGCAACTCCAAATGAACACTGCGACTGCCTTCACCAGCCCCAATCATGATATCAATGTAGAAGTCCTCCATGGCACTATAAAGCACCTCTTCCACAGACATGGGCAAGCGATGAATCTCATCAATAAAAAGGACATCCCCAGGCTCTAAGTCATTCAAAATCGCTACCAAATCACCAGCTTTTTCAATGACTGGACCCGAAGTCTGCTTGAGATTGACACCTAGTTCGTTGGCAATAACAAAAGCCATGGTTGTTTTTCCCAAGCCTGGAGGGCCAAATAAGAGCACATGATCCAGCGCTTCATCCCTCATTTTAGCAGCTTCGATAAAGATTTGGAGCTGGTCCTTGACCTTGTCCTGCCCAATATATTCACGTAAATACTGAGGACGGAGCGTGCGTTCCACTAACTCCTCATCCCCCATTATCTCATTATCTAAAATTCTACTCATGGCTCTATTATATCAAAAATCCAAGCCACAAACAAAAAAGCCACCCGATTGGGTGACTCCTGAGTTTAGCACTTATGTGGTATAATATTATACGGCACTTCTACACCGCCTACGAAAGGAGGTGAGATAGCCCATGATGGAATTAGTACTCAAAACTATCATCGGACCAATTGTGGTCGGTGTCGTTCTTCGATTAGTCGATAAATGGCTAAACAAGGACAAATAGTGTCAAAAAGACCCCAAGCTTATTTGGACGTGAGCTTGGGGTCTTTTCTAGCCTATGATATAGAACTAGTACTCAATTCCTTTTTATTATCCCATAGTTCACAAAATTTGTCAAAGGTTTATATTCGCGGCTTTTCAAGCTTTAACCGCTGTACAACAAAACGGTCAAGATTAAGAGAAAGTTAGGGATTCTATCAATTTCATAAAAATTTTGATTTCGTAAACGAAGAGACAAGCTTACATATCACTCCTCATTTAATACGCCACTACTGGACAAGTAAAATCATCATTACAATAGTTCCATTCCTTCAATTAACAGTCACCTACAATCAAATTAAGGTTGAATTCACTTAAATAACAACAGACCTATTTCTTAATCATATTCGCTAAAAAAGTCCCCGCCAATTCCCCGACAAAAATCCAAAAAATACCTGAAAATATCGGAAAATGATTTTTAGAACAGTCCCCAAAAGCCTGAAATAGAGCAAAAAAACTCCACCTGATTGGGTGGAGTTAAGGGAGATTATTATGAAAAAGAAAAGTTTAGGATTTTATTAAATAAAGTTAGGAGGTCTTTATTTAATAACTATATGATACAAGACGAAGCTTAAAACTAGCTTAACTTTTCTCAAATTTTACTATTTTGCAATAAAATTCTATCACCATCACCTATCCACGAAAAAAGCCACCTGATTGGGTGACTTCATTAGGAGATTATGATGAAAAAAGTTTTAGGATTTCATTAAATAAAGTTAGGAGGTCTTTATTTAATGACTATATAATACTAGACCATCCTTAAACTTTGCTTAAGAAAAAACAAGTTTTGTTATTTTTCTCGATTCGTCCAAGTCATCCCTATACAATTATAGGTGGATAAGATTTCAAAGCCCATAGAACGATAGAAGCCCAAGGTTCTTTCTGTCTGTTCTGTTACCAGCTGGACTTGATAGGCATCTTTGTAATCCTCTAAAGCCTCTCTCATTAGGGCACTACCAATCCCTTGGCGCTGATAGCTAGGCAAAACAATTAAATCCTGAACCAATACTGATGAGAATCCATCTCCAACTAAACGAATCAAGCCCACCACAGCATCGCCATCAAGCGCCACATAAATCGCTAATGAATGAGATAAGGCCTGCTCCAGCATCTCTGGTTGATGGGTATAATTTGTCCAACCGACAGCCTGATAGAGATGCAAAACATCCTCTAGCTTGACAATTTCTTGCTTTTTAATAGTAATCATCTCAACACCTCTTAGAGTTCTCTCAAGCTCTTGTACTGCTGTCCATTTTTGTCAAAATTTTCAGGACGCAACCATGTTTCCAAACGAGATTTTACTTTGGGCCAATCCTTATCAATTATAGACAACCAATCCGTATCCCTCGTGCGCCCCTTATAAACCACTGCCTGACGGAAGGTTCCTTCATAAATAAAGCCCAAACGTTCCGCTGCTCGTCTTGATGGCAGGTTAAGAGCATCGCATTTCCACTTATAGCGACGATAGTTAAGCTCCTCGAAAACATAGCGCGCCAGGATATACTGGGCTTCTGTCCCTATTCGTGTCCCCCTGAGCTCTGGAGAAAAAGTGACAGCTCCCACTTCTATTACTCGGTTATTCTGGTCAATACGCATGAGAGAAAAAGTTCCCAAAGCCTTACCAGTTGACCTGTCTATGATTGCATAGTAAAAACGGTCCTTACGAGCTAACATCTGATTTAAAAGGGTAACCAGCTCCTCCATATCTGCCACTGGTTCCTGAAAAAGGTAGGTCCACATCTCCCGAGGAGTATCCGGACCATAAACAGCTAATAAATCCTCCGTATGCTTTCCCACTGAAAGAGCTTCTATTCGAGCATATCGCCCTTCTAAGAAATCAATAGAAGGCAATTCACCTGGTGTATAACCTTCCATTGACTCACCAATCATTTGACCATATTCATTTACTGGCATAACTTTCCCCTTGTTTTGCTTTCCAAACTTTATAGTTGCCCATAGTATATCATACTTTCATAAGAAGACTCAAAAAATCCTCCAGATTCTACTCTGAAGGATTCCTATCTTATTTCACAACAATATTAACCAATTTAGTTGGCTTCAATAGTCCAGTGGACTATTGAAGGTGGCAGATAGAGCTAATAAACTCGTTATTTAACGACGATATTAACGAGTTTGTTAGGTACCGCAATCACTTTCACAATTTCCTTACCATCAATCTCTGCTTTGACTTTTTCGTCAGCCAGAGCAATTTCTTGCAATTCTTCGCGTGACAGGTCTTTAGCGACCATGAGTTTGGCACGGACTTTTCCTTTGATTTGGACGACGATTTCAATTTCGTCTTCAACCAATTTGCTTTCGTCCCAAGTTGGCCAAGCTACGTAAGAGATTGACTCACCTGTTGCTGCGACTGTTTGCCAGAGCTCTTCTGCCAAGTGTGGCGCAACTGGGGCAAGTAATTGGATAAATCCTTTGGCGTAGTCTACATAGAGTTTGTCTTCCTTGTTGGCAGCGTTGACAAAGACCATAAGTTGGGCAATGGCTGTGTTGAATTTCATGGATTCGATTTGCTCAGTGACAGATTTGACTGTTTCATTGTAAACCTTGTCAAGAGCACCATTATTTTCCGCAACAATTTCTTTACTTGTAATCAAACGGTAAACACGGTCAAGGAATTTACGGCTTCCTTCCAAACCTTCTTCTGACCAAGCGATGGAAGCATCGAGTGGCCCCATGAACATTTCATAAACACGAAGGGTATCAGCACCATATTGTTCCACCACATCGTCTGGGTTGACAACGTTCTTGAGCGATTTAGACATCTTGGCTGGTGCTTGCTCCAACTCTTCCCCTGTTTCCACATGGAAGAAGGAACCGTCACGTTTTTCAACCTTGTCAGTCGCCACAAGAGCGCCACGGTGGTCACGGTAGCTAGTACCCAAGATCATTCCTTGGTTAAAGAGTTTTTGGAATGGCTCTTTAGTTGGAACGACACCGAGATCATAGAGGAATTTGTGCCAGAAACGAGCGTAGAGCAAGTGAAGAACGGCGTGTTCTGCACCACCCACGTAGATATCGACTGGCAACCATTGTTTGAGAAGGTCCTCATCAGCCAATTTCTCTGTGTTGTGTGGATCGATATAGCGGAGGTAGTACCAACTTGAACCAGCCCATTGTGGCATCGTATTGGTTTCACGACGACCTTTGACCCCATCTTCACGAGTTACTTCAAGCCAGTCTGTCAAGTTAGCCAATGGGCTTTCACCCGTACCTGAAGGGCGGATGTCCTTGGTGACTGGCAAGACAAGTGGGAGTTCATTTTCAGGAACAGCCGTTGAAGTCCCATCTTCCCAATGAATAATTGGGATTGGTTCACCCCAGTAACGTTGACGGCTAAAGAGCCAGTCGCGGAGACGGTAGGTAACCTTCTCTTGTCCACAACCTTTCTCTTCCAACCAAGCTACGATTTTAGCAATGGCGTCTTCTTTGTTAAGACCATCTAGGAAGTCTGAATTGACATGAAGTCCATCTTCTGTGTAGGCAGCTTCCGCCACATTACCACCTTCAAGCACTTCTACGATTGGAAGACCAAACTGTTTGGCAAATTCCCAGTCACGTTGGTCGTGGGCTGGCACAGCCATTACCGCACCTGTTCCATAGCTAGCAAGAACATAGTCCGCAATCCAGATTGGAATTTCTTTGCCATTGACAGGGTTGATGGCATAAGCACCGGTCCAAACCCCTGTTTTTTCCTTGGCAAGGTCGGTACGAGCCAAGTCAGACTTAAGACTAGCTTGATGTTTGTAGTCTGCTATGGCTTCAGCTTGCTCTGGACTTGTGATAGCGTCAACTAGGTCATGTTCAGGAGCCAAGACAGTGAAAGTCGCACCGAAAAGGGTATCAGGACGAGTTGTAAAGACTGTAAATTCCTTGTCGGTTCCTTTTACTTTGAAAGTTACATTGGCACCAGTTGATTTCCCAATCCAGTTGCGTTGCATATCCTTGATAGACTCTGGCCAATCAAGTTCATCCAAGTCATTGAGCAAGCGCTCTGCATAGGCCGTGATTTTGAGCATCCATTGGCGCATTGGTTTGCGGACAACTGGATAGCCTCCACGCTCAGAAGTTCCATCAGGAAGAACCTCTTCGTTGGCAATGGCCGTTCCCAATTCTTCCACCCAGTTTACTGGTACTTCGGCTTCATAGGCCAATCCTTTTTCGTAAAGTTTGGTGAAAATCCACTGCGTCCATTTGTAGTAGTTTGGATCTGTTGTGTTGACTTCACGATCCCAGTCATAAGAGAATCCAAGTGCATTGATTTGACGTTTGAAGTTAGCAATGTTTTCCGCTGTAAATTCTGCTGGGTCATTCCCCGTATCCATAGCGTATTGCTCTGCAGGCAAACCAAAGGCATCCCATCCCATTGGGTGAAGGACGTTGTAGCCTTGCGCACGTTTGTAACGGCTGAGAATATCCGTTGCTGTGTAACCTTCTGGGTGTCCTACGTGCAATCCAGCTCCTGAAGGATATGGGAACATGTCCAGAGCATAGAACTTCGGTTTTGAGGCATCTGTTCCTGTCTTAAACGTATGATGTTTCGCCCAGTAGCCTTGCCACTTAGGCTCAATTTCCTTATGATTGTAAAAACTCATGGTCTCTCTCCAATTTTATGATGTTACTATTATACCATTTTCAAGAGATTTTTACAGATGAAATCATGAAGTTTCCATTGATACCTATTACAAAACATACTCTAACTATTTCCTTTTAATTGACCACTAAAATTGAAAGTTGTATAATGCTAACTGGAGGAAATAATCATGGATTTACAAACTATTTTTGCATATGGGTTCATTCTCATTTTCATCATCACAGAAACGTGGATTAAAAGGAAAACAAAATCAAACAATGAAAATAACTCTGAAGACAAAGGAAGTCGTTACATCATTATTGGTAGTGTTGTTTGTTGTCTTCTATTAATGAATGAACAACTTCTACCTTCTATAGCTCAATTGCCACATTTTTTGATCTATATTGGAATTCTCCTTTCTCTAGCCGGCTTTGTATTACGTATCTATGCAGTTAATTATCTTGGGAAGAATTTTACACTTGCGGTTCAAACAACAGATAGTCAGCAGTTGGTAGAAGCAGGTCCCTACTCTATAGTAAGAAATCCTGCCTATACTGGTAGCATCGTATCCATACTTGGCTTGTCAATTGTTTCATTAAATCCTCTCACAATTATTATTTGTCTCATTCTATTGGTAGTTGGTTACAGTATTCGATTAAAAGTAGAAGAAAAAGCCTTATACAATCATTTTGGAGAAGCATATGAAACATACTGTCAAAAGGTTCGCTATCGAATTTTCCCTTATATTTGGTAATTTCATTCAAATATAACATACCTTTCAACTAGATTTGAATGATTACTAAACATGATAAATATTTTTTTAATGAAGGATTGAGTTTTGCGTTATGCAAGATTCAATCTTTTTAGTTTGATTTCACTCTGTTTATATCGGATACCACTATGTTGGACTTTAGGGTATTATTTCTCTAAAATAATTCTAGCTTTCCTTTCATAACATCTCCCAAAAATTTTTACTTTTTCGGAACTATTGATTTAAATCATATCCTTTAACTCAAAATTAGCTCCTAATCGGAGCTAACTTCTATTAACTATTTGTCTCTAACATCTTCTCACGTCCGAGCTCTCGATAACTACGGTCACCAACAACTTCTACGCTAAACTGACCGTCCTCATATTCAAGAATCGTCACGCTACCATTATCGAGACCATGCGGATGCATGCCATTGATCAGATAAACAATGGTACCAATCGTCATTCCATGGCTCACAACGAGGGCATTACCCCCACCTTGTTCTTCCATTTCTTTAGCAATCGCTTCAAAGCCTTCCTTGATTCGACCACTGAGTTTTTCCCAACCTTCAGCCCAGCCTGCAGTATCAACCTCTACCAAACCTTCTGCTAGTTCTGCATAGGACAACTGATGAACATGGTCTACATTGAAAATTCTCGGAATCAATCCCATAAAGAGGTCCCCATCATAGGCCCCATCAAAACTACCAAAGCACCACTCTCTGATGCGCTTGTCCATGCGGTAAGGGATTTTCCCCTGTAGTCCAAGTTCTTCTAGGATAATTCCCATGGTTTGAATAGTGCGACCTGAATCACTGGAATAAGCGCGGTCAAACTGCAAGCCAGACTCTCTCAAGCCAATTCCCAGTTCATGGATTCCCAACTCACCTTCTGCAGTCAGAGGTGTATCACTCCATCCTTGAGCACGTCCAATGGTGTTAAACATCGTTTTCCCATGACGGACCAAATACAATCTTACTTTAGACATTTTCTATCCTCCATTTTCTTCTATTATATCATGGATCAAAGAAATATTCGGCTTTCAAAAGCAAAGCCAACATTTGTAAATTATCCAAAAGAAAAGCTACCCTCATGGTAGCTTCCCTAGGAGATTATTATGAAAAAGTTTAGGATTTCTATTAAACAAAGTTAGGAGGTCTTCATTTAATGATTATAGTATACACATCCATCCTTAAAAACAACTTAAATCATCTCACTTTTTCTCAATTTTTAAAACTATGGATTGGAGCTGGGATTTGCCCACCGCGAGAGATGAAATCAACAGACGAAGCCCCGTTGACTTTCATCACTGGAGCTGTCCCTAGCAAGCCACCAAACTCAATCATATCGCCTTCTTTGCCCTTTGGAATAATACGAACAGCTGTCGTTTTCATGTTAATAACACCGATTGCCGCCTCATCTGCAATCATAGCTGCAATGGTTTCAGCAGGCGTATCTTCCGGAATGGCAATCATATCCAGTCCAACTGAACAGATAGCCGTCATGGCTTCTAGTTTCTCTAAATTCAGAGAGCCATCTTGCACCGCAGCAATCATCCCCTCATCTTCAGAAACGGGGATAAAAGCACCTGACAAGCCACCGACTTGGTTACAAGCCATCACTCCGCCCTTCTTAACTTGGTCATTCAAAAGAGCGAGGGCAGCCGTTGTCCCATGCGTACCAACTGTTTCTAGGCCCATTTCCTCAAGGACACGAGCCACAGAATCACCAACTGCAGGAGTAGGTGCCAAGCTTAGGTCGACAATTCCAAAGTCAACACCAAGGCGTTCACTCGCCATTTGTCCAACCAGCTGACCGATACGAGTAATCTTGAATGCTGTTTTCTTGACTGTTTCCGCTACTACATCAAAGCTCTCTCCACGAACCTTTTCCAAGGCACGCTTGACCACACCAGGACCCGAAACCCCGACATTGATGATAACATCTGCTTCGCCAACACCATGGAAAGCCCCTGCCATAAAAGGATTGTCCTCAACAGCATTAGCAAATACGACCAACTTGGCCGCACCCATATCTGACATCGCAGCTGTTTCCTTGATGATACGTCCCATATCAGCGACCGCAGTCATGTTGATACCTGACTTAGTTGAGCCAATGTTAACAGACGAACAAACCTTGTCTGTCTCAGCTAGAGCGCGTGGGATAGAATTGATGAGAATTTCATCTCCTTTTTGGTAGCCTTTTTGTACCAAAGCTGAGAATCCACCGATAAAGTCAACACCAATCTCCTTGGCAGCCTTGTCAAGTGCCTTTGCCAAAACAAAATAGTCAGTCGCATCAGTCGCTGCACCAATCAAAGAAATCGGAGTCACCGATACCCGTTTATTAACAATAGGAATCCCAAGTTCTGCAGCAATTTCGTCTCCTACAGCCACTAAATTTGCAGCTTTAGTGGTGATTTTTTGGTAAATCTTTTCAGCAGCACGTTCAATATCTGGATCAATGCAGTCCAAAAGGGAAATCCCCATGGTGATGGTTCTGATATCGAAGTTCTGCTCCTCGATCATGGCAATGGTTTCTGTAACTTGTCTAATATCCATAGCCACCTCCTAGATATTATACATAGCGTCAAAAATCGCCGCACTTTGAATATTGATTTTGACATTCAAGGTCTGACCGAAAGTTTCAAACTCATTTCGCAGATAAGTGAAATCCTGTTTTTCGTCACTAGAAACGACCGCCATCATAGTAAAGTATTCATCCAACACCGTCTGAGAAATATCGTCAATATTCAAACCCAACTCTGCAATCTTAGTAGACACGCCTGCAACAATCCCAGACTTGTCCTTACCAACCACTGTAATAATAGCCTTCATCCTTATACCCCATTTCTACGATTTTTAGAAAACCTGAACGTTTTTGATTTTCTTTTTCCTTAGTATAGCATATTTCCGTAAAAAACGCCTGCTTACGAAGTTGTTCTTAAACAAAAAAACAATTTCGTAAACAAGCGTCTACCCTATCAAATGATGATGAGTGTTCCCGCTAGGACCGAAGTCCCAGCGGTAGACCAGAGCTAGACTAAGAGCACAAGACTCCATCATCATAACACTCAACAAAATTGATGATTTTATACTAATTCGATGATCGCCATTGGCGCAGCATCACCACGACGTGGTTCAGTTTTAAGGATACGAGTGTATCCACCGTTACGTTCAGCATAACGAGGTGCGATTTCTGAGAACAATTTTTGAAGTGCTGTAGTAGAAGTGTACTTATCAGTTGCTTCATCATAGTTTTCAGATGCGATTTCATTACGTACGAAAGCAGCTGCTTGACGACGTGCATGCAAATCACCACGTTTACCTAGAGTAATCATTTTTTCAACAGTTTTACGGATTTCTTTAGCACGAGCTTCAGTTGTCACGATTGATTCGTTGATCAAAAGGTCAGTTGTCAAATCGCGAAGCATTGCTTTACGTTGTGAGCTAGTGCGTCCTAGTTTACGGTAAGCCATGTATTCCTCCTTTATTTATCTTTTAATCCCAGACCCAAGTCAATGAGTTTGAGTTTCACTTCTTCCAAACTCTTGCGTCCAAGATTTCGTACTTTCATCATCTCTGCCTCAGATTTTTCTGTCAAATCATGCACAGTGTTGATACCGGCACGTTTCAAACAGTTGTATGAACGCACAGACAAGTCCAGTTCCTCAATCGTACGATCCAAAATACGATCGTCAGATTCAGTATCAGCTTCTTTCATCACTTCAGTTGACTTAGCAATCTCAGTAAGATTTGTAAACAAATCAAGATGTTCTGTCAAGATACGCGCTGAAAGCCCTAAAGCATCTTCTGGAATAATTGTTCCATTAGTCAAGATTTCAAGGGTTAATTTGTCAAATCCATCATTGCTACCTACACGAGCAGGCTCTACTTGATAGTTGACTTTTGTAACTGGTGTATAAATAGAATCTACAGCAAGTGTTCCAACTGGTGCATTATCTTTTTTGTTTTCATCAGCAGGTACATATCCACGACCACTGTTAACAGTCATTGTCGCTTTTAGAGAAGAACCTTCACCGATTGTAAAGAGATAATGATCTGGATTTACAATCTCAATATCACTATCAGTCAAAATGTCTCCAGCTGTAATTTCAGCAGGACCTTCAACGTCAAGTTCAATGATTTTTTCGTCTTCAACGTACGATTTCACTGCAATTCCTTTAATGTTCAGAATGATTTGCATCACGTCTTCACGAACACCTGGAACTGTGTCAAACTCATGCAACACACCATCAATATTGATAGATGTCACAGCTGCTCCTGGTAGAGAAGCTAGAAGTACACGACGAAGAGAGTTACCAAGAGTTGTACCGTAGCCACGTTCAAGTGGTTCGATTACAAACTTGCCATAATCTTTATTTTCATCAATTTTTGTTATATTTGGTTTTTCAAACTCGATCATTTAGTTACTCCCTCTTAAACGAAAAGCAGTGTAATGCGATGATTATACACGGCGACGTTTTGGAGGACGAGCACCATTGTGTGGCACTGGAGTCACATCACGAATTGCTGTTACTTCAAGACCAGCGGCAGCAAGCGCACGAATAGCTGACTCACGACCAGAACCTGGACCTTTTACAGTAACTTCAACTGATTTAAGACCGTGTTCTTGTGCAGATTTAGCAGCAGCTTCAGAAGCCATTTGAGCAGCGAATGGTGTAGATTTACGAGAACCTTTAAAACCAAGAGCACCAGCTGATGACCAAGCAATTGCATTACCATGCACATCAGTAATCATAACAATAGTGTTATTAAATGTAGCGTGAATATGAGCAATACCAGATTCGATATTCTTTTTCACACGACGTTTACGTGTTGGTTTAGCCAAGACTTTTACCTCCTATATTATTTTTTCTTACCAGCAATCGCAACAGCTTTACCTTTACGAGTGCGAGCGTTGTTTTTAGTGTTTTGTCCACGGACAGGAAGTCCACGACGGTGACGGATACCACGGTATGAACCGATTTCCATCAAACGTTTGATGTTCAAGTTTACTTCACGACGAAGGTCACCTTCAACTTTGATTGCATCCACTTCACGACGGATAGCATCTTCTTGATCTGATGTAAGATCACGTACACGAACATCTTCTGAGATTCCAGCAGCAGCCAAAATTTTCTTAGATGTTGCAAGTCCGATACCATAAACATAAGTCAATGAGATTACTACGCGTTTGTCATTTGGAATGTCAACTCCAGCAATACGAGCCATGTTTTCTCCTTTCTATCTTATCCTTGACGTTGTTTGTGTTTTGGATTTGCTGGGCAAATTACCATAACACGACCATTACGACGAATAACTTTACAGTATTCGCAAATTGGTTTGACCGATGGTCTTACTTTCATTTCTTATCCCTCCAAGTTTTTCGATTATTTAAAGCGGTAAGTGATACGTCCACGTGTCAAGTCATATGGACTCATTTCGACAGTAACACGATCTCCCGCTAAAATACGAATATAGTTTTTACGAATTTTACCAGAAACTGTTGCTAAAATCTGATGTCCATTTTCAAGTTCAACCGTAAACATTGCATTCGGCATTGTATCAACTACTTTGCCTTCAACTTCAATCACATCGTCTTTTGCCACGCAAAAGCACCTCCATAAATTTCGATTCGATGCCTCTAGACACAGAGACAACAATTATAAGTCAGACTATCTCAGTATAACATTTGTAGCGGATTTTTGCAAGTGTGAAAAACGCTTTATTTCAAATTTGTCAATACTTTTTCGATATCTGAGAAGACATCATTGATATCTTGATTACCTTCGATGTCATGAACCAAACCTTTGGCACGGTAGTGAGCAATGATTGGTTCTCCTTGAGCAATATTAACGTCCAAACGGCGTTTTACTGTCTCAGGCTTATCATCTTCACGTTGGTAGTAATCTTCTTCTTTATAGTCAACTGGTGGGTTAAAAACCTTGTGGAAAGTTTCTCCAGTTACGCGGTGTATGATACGGCCACTCAAACGTTCCAAGAGGCTATCTGGATTCACTTCAATGTTGATGACACCTTCTAGTTCAATGCCAAGTTCAGCCAATGTTTTGTCCAAGGCATGAGCTTGTTCGATTGTACGTGGGTAACCATCCAACAAGAATCCTGTTTCTTTAATATCATCTTGTGAAAGACGTTCTTTTACGATTCCATTTGTAACTTCGTCAGGAACCAATTCACCCTTGTCAATGTATGACTTAGCAAGAACACCCATTTCCGTTTGATTTGCCATAGCAGCACGGAACATATCACCTGTTGAGATATGTGCAACATGGAATTGTTCTACGATTTTTGCTGCTTGAGTTCCCTTACCTGCACCAGGTAAGCCCATAATCAAAAGATTCATGATTTGATCTCCTTATTTTATTTTTAAATAGAAGCAAAAAGTCTTTTCACCCCTATTTAAAAACAAAATAGAAGAGGGGAGACCAAACTCTCACTAATGTTAGAGTTAAACCTCCACTCCCTCAGCATTTACTGACTCAGTAAATACTTTTATTCTGTTCTGTCCATGAAACCAACATACTTACGTTTCAATAGATAACCTTCCAATTGTTTGATTCCTTCAATACCTGTAGAGATAATGATCAAAAGACTTGTTCCTCCAAAAGCAACTGCTTCTGAAAGTCCAAAAACATCTTTTGCTACGATCGGTAAAATAGAAATCACACCAAGGAAGAGAGAACCAACAGTTGCAAGACGACGAAGAAGTTTAGACATATATTCTTCTGTACCTTTACCAGGACGAACTCCGTGGATATAGGCACCGCTCTTTTGTAGGTTTTCTGCCGCTTTTTCAGGATTAATCTGTACAAACGTATAGAAGAATGTAAAGAGAATAATCAATAAAGCATACATGGCAATACCAGTTGGTGAAGTTGTTGCCAGCATTTCTTGTGCTGTTCTTACCCAAGCCCAATCATGACCTGTAGCGCTCAAAAACTGAAGAATAGCCGCAGGCGCTGCAGTAATCGAACTTGCAAAGATAACAGGGATAACTCCAGCAGGGTTTACCTTCAAAGGAAGGTAAGAGCTAGATGGAGCACCTTGTGCAACCTTAGTATATTGGATTGGAATTTTGTATTCTGCTTGTTGAACATAGGTTGTAAAATAAATGATCAACAATACAGTAATAATCAAAATGATTACGAAAATGATAGATGAGTTGATACGGCTACTTGGGACGTTTACAAAGTAGTCCACATAGATGCCCTGAATCATCTCTGGAATTGAGGCAACAATCCCGGCAAAGATAATCATAGAAACACCATTTCCGTATCCCTTATCTGTAATTTGCTCTCCCAACCAAGTCACAATCATACTACCAGCTGTTAAGATGATACCAATCATGATAAAGACTTGTGGAGTAAGAGCTGTTTTCAACAATTGAGCTCCAGCCAAAGTATTAAAACCAGCTGTAATCCCGATAGATTGCACAAAAGCTAGAACAAGAGCAATATAACGAGTAGCTTGATTTAATTTTCTTCGACCTACTTCCCCTTGTTTACCCCACTCTACAAATTTAGGTAAAATATCCATTTGCAATAGTTGGACTACGATAGAGGCCGTAATGTAGGGACTAACACCAAGAGCAAAAACTGAGAAGTTTTTCATGGCATTCCCTGAGACCAAGCTCAACATGTTTAAGAAGGATAATCCACTTAAAGCATTCAAGCTATTGGCATTCACACCAGGAACTGTAATGCTAGTTCCGATACGAAAAACCAAAACGATAAAAATTGTAAATAAAATTTTTGATCGAACCTGCTTGACTTTAAGAGCTTCTCTTAATAATTTAAAAAACATAGGTCACCTCTCTTAGATGACTTCTACTGAACCACCTTTAGCAGTGATAGCTTCTTCAGCTGATTTAGAGAATTTAGCTGCTTTCACAGTCAATTTCTTAGTCAACTCACCGTTACCAAGAATTTTAATACCTGATTTTTCAGCTTTAACAATTCCTGCTTCGATAAGAACAACTGGAGTAACTTCAGCACCATCTTCAAAGACGTTCAATTGGTCAAGGTTCACAATTGCGTATTCTTTAGCGTTGATGTTAGTGAATCCACGTTTTGGAAGACGACGGAACAATGGAGTTTGTCCACCTTCAAAACCAAGGCGAACTCCGCCACCGCTACGAGCTTTTTGACCTTTTTGACCACGACCAGATGTTTTACCGTTACCTGATGAAGTACCACGACCAACGCGGTTACGTACTTTACGAGAACCTTCTGCAGGTTTCAATTCATGAAGTTTCATTTTTATTTTCTCCTCTTTTGTAAAATGCTAGCGCCGATAAGGGAGAAAAGGTTGTCTCCTCCATCAACTCGCCTATACGACGTCATCATAGATGACTATATCTAGTTTTAGGGGATGGTATAGTGCACATCCCCTAAAAATTCATTAGTTTACTTCTTCAACTGTTACCAAGTGAGATACTGCTGTGATCATACCACGGATAGCAGCGTTGTCTTCTTTAATAACAGAGCTGTTCAATTTGCCAAGTCCAAGTGCTACAACAGTTTTACGTTGTGATGGAATGCGTCCGATTGGAGACTTAGTCAAAGTAATTTTAATTTGAGCCATTTTATCCCCTTTCTTATGCCAAATCAGAAACTGAAATACCACGAAGGGCAGCAACTTCTTCAGCGCGTTTCAATTGTTTCAAACCTTCAACAGTTGCACGAACAATGTTGATTGGAGTGTTAGAACCAAGTGATTTAGATGTAATATCTGCCACACCTGCCAATTCCACAACGGCACGAACTGCACCACCAGCGGCAACTCCAGAACCTTCTACAGCAGGTTTCAACAATACTTTAGCTCCACCGAATTCTGAAAGAACTTCGTGTGGGATTGTTGTTCCAACCATAGGAACTTCGATTAAGTTTTTCTTAGCATCATCTACTGCTTTACGGATTGCTTCTGGAACTTCTTGAGCTTTACCAGTACCAAATCCTACGCGACCGTTGTGGTCACCAACAACAACAAGAGCTGCGAAACGAAGACGACGTCCACCTTTAACAACTTTTGTAACACGGTTGACAGCAACTACGCGTTCTTCTAATTCAACTGCATTGTCTTTAAATGCCATTTTCTAGTGTCCTCCTATTAGAATTTCAATCCGTTTTCACGAGCTGCATCAGCCAAAGCTTTCACACGTCCGTGATATAGATATCCACCGCGGTCGAACACCACTTCTGAAATACCTTTAGCGTTTGCACGTTCTGCAACGAGTTTACCGACAGCAACGGCTTGTTCAGTTTTAGTTCCTTTTGAAACTTCTTTGTCAAGAGTTGAAGCACTTGCGAGCGTTACACCCGCTACGTCATCAATCACTTGAGCGTAGATGCCTGTATTAGAACGGAATACGTTCAAACGTGGGCGATCAGCAGTTCCAGAGAGTTTTCCGCGAACGCGACGGTGGCGTTTTTGGCGGAGTTTGTTTTTATCTGGTTTTGAAATCACAGTTTTCACCTCTTTAGTTTTAAATCGTGTGCTATGCACAAAGTTGGAAAATAGGTTGGTGGTTGAGACTCAACCACTCAACATTATTTACCTGTTTTACCTTCTTTACGGCGAACGAATTCACCAACGTAACGGATACCTTTACCTTTATATGGTTCTGGTGAACGAAGGCTACGTACGTAAGCAGCTGTTTGACCAACTACTTCTTTTGAAATTCCGCTAACAACGATTGTTGTTGGGTTTGGAAGTTCAAAAGTAATTCCTTCTGGAGCTTCAACTTCGTCTGGATGAGATTTACCAACAGCCAAAACAAGTTTAGATCCTTGAAGTTGTGCACGGTAACCAACCCCGCGCATTTCAAGTTCTTTCTTGAATCCTTCTGATACACCAACAACCATGTTGTTCAAAAGGGCACGAGTAGTTCCGTGGATAGTTTTCATTTCTTTTGAATCATTTGGACGGTGAAGAGTTACTTCAGTACCTTCCACACGGATTTCAATATCTTTTGAGAACTCACGAGTAAGTTCTCCTTTAGGTCCTTTTACAGTTACAACGTTGTCATTGTTAGTGATTTCTACACCAGCAGGCAACACGATAACTTTATTACCAATACGTGACATGTTTATTTTCTCCTGTTAAATTGTCAGGCCAGAACGGCCAGTTTTCACGGGGTTCAGATACTTATTTAGTTCAAGAGCTGAACTGAACACGCTCTAAGAACTGTGCAAAATAGATAAGTTGGCTTGTTTGTAAACAAACTTCTCCAACTTTCTAATTTTGCTTTGTTCTTTACGAGCTTTGTATCTTGATTTTACCAAACGTAAGCGATAACTTCTCCACCAACATTCTTTTGGCGTGCTTCTTTATCAGTAAGCAAACCTTCAGAAGTTGAAAGGATAGCAATTCCAAGTCCGTTAAGAACTTTTGGAAGGTCTTCACGTTTTTTGTAGACACGAAGTCCTGGTTTAGAAACACGTTTCAAGTTAGTGATAACTTTTTCACCGTTTGGTCCGTATTTAAGGAATACACGGATGATGCCTTGTTTGTCATCTTCGATGATTTCAACGTTTTTTACAAAACCTTCGCGTTTAAGGATTTCAGCAATCCCTTTTTTGATGTTTGATGCAGGTACTTCAAGTACTTCGTGTTTAGCTTGGTTAGCATTACGAATACGAGTTAGGAAGTCTGCGATTGGGTCAGTCATAACCATTTTGTTTTTCTCCTCTTACTAGTAGTTTGCAAGTTGCACTTGCTAGTTAATGATTGAGCTAGGCTCAGATAGTATTGATACATTCAAATGAGAAAACTCTTATTTGAACACGAGCTACAACCTGTGCAAAAAAGATAAATTTGTTTTGGAGCATCGCTCCTACACCAAATTTCCTATTTTTGCTGTGGTTGTTACGCTCTTCGTATCATGATATTACCAAGATGCTTTGGTAACGCCTGGGATTTGTCCTTTGTAAGCTAATTCACGGAAGCAAACACGGCAAAGTTTAAATTTGCGGTAAACTGAATGTGGACGACCACATTTTTCACAACGAGTATAAGCTTGAGTAGAGAACTTCGCTGGACGTTTGTTCTTAGCAATCATTGATTTTTTAGCCATTAGATTTACCTCCTATATTATTTTGCAAAAGGCATTCCAAGGCCTGTAAGCAATGCACGTGACTCTTCGTCAGTGTTAGCAGTTGTTACGATAACGATGTCAAGACCACGAGTTTTGTCAACGTCATCGAAGTTGATTTCTGGGAAAATCAATTGTTCTTTCACACCAAGTGTGTAGTTTCCGCGTCCATCAAATGATTTTGTTGGAACACCGTGGAAGTCACGTACACGTGGAAGTGAAACTGAAACCAATTTATCCAAGAATTCGTACATACGTTCACCACGAAGGGTAACTTTTGCACCGATCGCAACACCTTCACGAAGACGGAAGCCGGCGATTGATTTTTTAGCTTTAGTGATAAGTGGTTTTTGACCTGAGATAAGTGCCAATTCTTCAGCAGCTTTTTCAAGGCTTTTAGCGTTTGATACAGCTTCACCAACACCCATGTTCAAAACGATCTTATCTACTTTAGGCACAGCCATCACTGATGAGTAGTTGAATTGTTCTGTCAAAGCAGGAACTACTTCATTAAGATATTTTTCTTTTAAACGATTTGCCATTATACTTCTCCTTTCCTTCGTGATTAATCAAGCACTTCGCCTGATTTTTTGTTGTAGCGAACTTTTTTACCGTCTACAAATTTGTAACCAACACGACCAGCTACACCATTTTTGTCCAAAACTTGAACGTTTGATACGTGGATAGCTGCTTCTTTCTCGATGATACCACCTTGAGGAAGTTCGTTAGTTGGACGTTGGTGTTTCTTAACGATGTTAACACCTTCAACGATAACTTTGTTTACTTTTGGAAGGGCAGTAAGGACAACAGCTTCTGTTCCCTTATCTTTACCAGCGATTACGCGAACTTTGTCGCCTTTTTTTACAAACATTAGGTTTCTCCTTGATTTTTCTTACGCCCATAAGGGCACCCTGGAGGTAAATCCAGGGGACTAGTTTGTTTCTAAAAATTAAAGTACTTCTGGAGCAAGTGACACGATCTTCATGAAGCCACCTTCACGCAATTCACGTGCAACTGGGCCAAAGATACGTGTTCCGCGAGGAGTTTTGTCTTCACGGATGATAACTGCTGCGTTTTCGTCAAATTTGATGTATGAACCATCAGCACGACGAGCACCTGATTTAGTACGAACGATAACTGCTTTAACAACGTCACCTTTTTTAACCGCACCACCAGGAGTAGCTTGTTTTACAGATGCCACGATAACATCACCGATGTTTGCAAATTTACGTCCTGAACCACCAAGAACTTTGATAGTCAAGATTTCGCGAGCACCGCTGTTGTCTGCGACTTTCAAACGAGTTTCTGTTTGAATCATTTCAGTTTTCTCCTTTCAGGTTTGATTAGATGATGACCGCTTCTTCAACAACTTCTACAAGACGGAAACGTTTTGTAGCTGAAAGCGGGCGAGTTTCCATGATACGTACGATATCGCCTTCTTTGGCAACATTGTTTTCATCATGAGCTTTGTATTTTTTAGAGTAGTTAATACGTTTACCATAGACTGGGTGGTTACGTTTTGTTTCAACTACAACTGTGATTGTCTTGTCCATTTTGTCAGATACAACACGTCCAACAAGAACTTTACGATTATTGCGTTCCATTGAAATTTCTCCTTCCCTAGTCTATTATTTCGCTTCAGATTGAACTGTTTTGATACGAGCGATTTGTTTTTTAACTTCTTTCAAGCGAGCTGTTTGTTCCAATTGACCAGTAGCAGCTTGGAAACGAAGTTCAAACAATTCTTTTTTCAATTCGTTTTCGCGCTTCGCGAGTTCTTCTTGAGAAAGACCACGAAGTTCTTTAACAAATTCTTTTACTTCATTAAGTTTCATGCCTTCTCCTTATTCTGCTTCACGTTTTACGAATTTACATTTAACTGGCAATTTGTGGCTAGCAAGACGAAGCGCTTCGCGAGCGATCTCTTCAGATACACCAGCGATTTCGAACATCACTTTACCACGTTTAACTGGTGCTACCCAACCTTCAGGTGCCCCTTTACCAGATCCCATACGCACACCGATAGCTTTAGCAGTGTATGATTTGTGTGGGAAGATTTTAATCCAAACTTTACCACCACGTTTCATGTAACGAGTCATGGCGATACGAGCAGCTTCGATTTGGCGGTTAGTGATCCAGTGGCTAGTTGTAGCTTGAAGACCGTATTCACCGAATGCTACTTCTTTTCCACCTTTTGCTTCACCGCGCATTTTTCCACGGAATTCACGACGGTGTTTAACACGTTTAGGTACTAACATTGGTTATTTACCTCCTTTAGTGTTTTTGCGAGCTGGAAGAACTTCACCACGGTAGATCCATACTTTAACACCAAGTTTACCGTATGTAGTATCTGCTTCTTCCCAAGCGTAATCGATATCTGCACGAAGTGTGTGAAGTGGAACAGTTCCTTCAGAGTATCCTTCAGCACGGGCGATATCTGCACCGTTCAAACGACCTGATACTTGAGTTTTGATTCCTTTAGCTCCAGCACGCATTGCACGTTGGATTGCTTGTTTTTGTGCACGACGGAAAGCAACACGTTGCTCCAATTGACGAGCAATTCCTTCACCTACAAGGTGAGCATCCAAATCAGGTTGTTTGATTTCGATGATGTTGATGTGTACTTGTTTTCCAGTCAATTTGTTAAGTTTCGCACGGAGTGCATCAACGTTAGCACCACCTTTACCGATAACCATACCTGGTTTAGCAGTGTGAAGTGAAACGTTAACTTTGTTTACTGCGCGTTCGATTTCGATAGTTGAAACTGCTGCGTCAGCAAGTTCTTTTTGAACGAATTTACGGATTGCAAGATCTTCATGAAGGTAATCGGCGTATTCTTTTTCAGCATACCATTTGGCATCCCAATCACGGATGATGCCGACACGCATACCAATTGGATGTACTTTTTGACCCACGATTTTACCTCCTTATTTTTCTGCAACAGCTACAGTGATGTGAGCTGTACGTTTGTTGATTGGTGAAGCTGAACCTTTCGCACGTGGACGGAAACGTTTCATAGTTGGTCCTTCGTTTGCGAATGCTTCAGATACTACCAAGTTAGCTTTATCCAAACCAAAGTTGTTTTCAGCGTTAGCTACAGCTGAGTTCAAAACTTTCAAGATGATTTCAGCGGCTTTGTTTGGAGTGAATGTCAAGATTGCGATTGCATCGGCTACGCTTTTACCACGGATGTTATCAAGAACAAGACGTGATTTACGAGGTGAAACACGTACTGTACGAGCCATTGCTTTAGCTGAAGTAATTTCTGCCATTTATGTTCTCCTTATTTTCTACGTGTTTTCTTGTCGTCTGCAGCGTGACCTTTGTAAGTACGAGTCGGTGCAAATTCACCAAGTTTGTGACCTACCATGTCTTCTTGGATGTAAACAGGTACGTGTTTACGACCGTCATAAACTGCAATAGTGTAACCAATGAAACTTGGGAAGATCGTTGAACGACGTGACCAAGTTTTAATAACTTTTTTCTTTTCGTCGTTGGCTTGAGCTTCAACTTTTTTCATCAAATGCTCATCGACGAAAGGTCCTTTTTTAAGACTGCGTCCCATTTTTATATTTTCTCCTTTAAATGTTGTACCACAGCGGCTTGCGCTCTTATGGAGCGCTACCGAGCTGGCGGATTTACTAGTTGCTTAAGCGACTAGTTTAATATTATTTCTCGTTGCGACGACGAACGATAAGTTTGTCAGATTTCGCTTTCTTGTTACGAGTTTTAAGACCAAGAGCAGGTTTGCCCCATGGAGTAGATGGTGCTTTACGACCAACTGGTGCTTTACCTTCACCACCACCGTGTGGGTGATCGTTAGGGTTCATTACAGAACCACGAACTGTTGGGCGGATACCTTTCCAACGGCTACGTCCTGCTTTACCAAGGTTTACAAGTCCATGTTGTTCGTTTCCGACAACACCAACTGTAGCACGGCAAGTTCCAAGAATTATACGAACTTCACCTGATTGAAGACGAACAAGAACGTATTTACCTTCAGAACCCAATACTTGAGCAGATGCACCAGCAGCACGTACCAATTCACCACCACGACCAGGTTTCAACTCGATGTTGTGGATCAAAGTACCAACTGGGATGTTAGCAAGTGGAAGAGCGTTTCCGACTTTGATATCTGCTTCTGGACCTGAAACGATACGTTGACCTACTTCAAGACCTTTTGGAGCGATGATGTATGCTTTCACACCGTCAGTGTAGTGTACAAGAGCGATGTTTGCAGAACGGTTTGGATCGTACTCGATTGTTTTAACAACTGCTTCAACATTGTCTTTGTTACGTTTGAAGTCAACCAAACGGTAGAAACGTTTGTGTCCACCACCTTGGTGACGAACTGTGATACGACCGTTGTTGTTACGACCAGCCTTGCTCTTCAATGCAACAAGCAATGATTTTTCAGGAGTGCTTGTTGTGATTTCAGCGAAATCCAAAGAAGTCATATTACGGCGACCGTTTGTTGTTGGTTTATAAACACGAATTCCCACGATATTTCCTCCTTAGATTATTCAGCTTCAGCAGCAAACAACTCGATTGCTTTAGAATCAGCTGTAAGTGTGATGATAGCTTTTTTAGTTTTGTTAGTAAAACCAGTGTAACGTCCAACACGTTTAGCTTTTGGTTTTACGTTGATTGTGTTAACATTTGCAACTTTAACACCTTCGAAAGCAGCTTCAACAGCTTGCTTGATCAAAAGTTTGTGTGCACGAGTGTCAACTTCAAATACATATTTTCCTGCTTCAAGTTGAGCCATTGAGCTTTCAGTGATTACAGGTTTTTTGATAACATCATACAAATTCATTATGCAAGAACCTCCTCGATTTTAGAGATAGCTGCTTGAGTAACAAGAAGTTTGTCACTATTTGCGATGTCAAGAACACTTGCAGTTGTAGCAGTCGCAACTTTCACGTTTGGAAGGTTACGAGCTGAGAGAGCTGCGAATTCGTTTCCTTCTTCAAGAATAACAAGGACTTTAGAATCGATGCTCAAAGCTGCAAGAACTTTTGCAAATTCAGCAGTTTTTGGAGCTGTAAATTCAAGAGAATCAACGGCTACAAATTTATTTTCAGCAACTTTTTCTGAGTAAACAGATTTAAGCGCAAGGCGACGAACTTTTTGAGGAAGTTTGTACGCATAGCTACGTGGAGTTGGTCCGAAGACGATTCCACCACCACGCCATTGTGGAGAGCGGATAGAACCTTGACGAGCACGTCCAGTTCCTTTTTGACGCCATGGTTTGCGTCCGCCACCTGAAACAGCTGAGCGGTTTTTAACTGCGTGAGTTCCTTGACGAAGGCTAGCACGTTGGCTGATGATCACATCAAACACAACAGATTGGTTTGGTTCGATACCAAAGATTGCATCGTTAAGAACAACTTCGCCAGCTTGTTTACCAGTTTGGTCGAATAATGTTACATTTGCCATTTTGACTGTATTCCCCTTTCCTTATTATTTACCAGCTTTAACTGCTGACTTGATAGTGATAAGAGATTTCTTAGCACCTGGTACGTTACCTTTGATAAGGATAACGTTCTTTTCTGGAACAACTTGTACAACTTCAAGGTTTTGAATTGTTACGCGGTCACCACCCATACGTCCTGCAAGGTTTTTACCTTTGAATACGCGGTTAGGTGCAACAGGTCCCATAGAACCTGGACGACGGTGGTAACGAGAACCGTGAGCCATTGGTCCACGTGATTGTCCGTGGCGCTTGATAACACCTTGGAAACCTTTACCTTTAGAAGTACCAGTTACGTCAACAACGTCTCCAGCTGCGAATGTTTCAACTGTGATTTCAGCACCAACTTCCAAGCCTTCAACGTTTTTGAATTCACGAATGAAGCGCTTAGGAGCCGTGTTAGCTTTCGCTACATGTCCTTTAGCAGGTTTGTTGCTCAATACTTCGCGTTTGTCATCAAAACCAACTTGGATAGCGTTGTATCCGTCTGTTTCAACAGTTTTAACTTGAAGAACAACGTTTGGAGTTGCTTCAATAACTGTTACAGGGATCAATTCGCCAGCTTCAGTGAAGATTTGAGTCATTCCCACTTTTTTCCCTAAGATTCCTTTTGTCATGAGAAAATAGTTCCTTTTCTATATTTTTATTCAAAAAGTTTTTAACGAGCGTTTTTTATGCTCAAGATATCAAGCTTTAGATTAAAGTTTGATTTCTACGTTTACACCACTTGGAAGATCCAATTTCATCAAAGCATCAACTGTTTTTTGAGTTGGGTTAACGATATCGATCAAACGTTTGTGTGTACGCATTTCAAATTGTTCGCGAGAGTCTTTGTATTTGTGAGTCGCACGAATGATTGTGTAGAGGCTACGTTCAGTTGGAAGTGGGATTGGACCCGCAACTTGTGCACCTGTACGAGTAGCTGATTCTACGATTTTTGCAGCCGCTGTGTCAAGCGTACGGTGTTCGTAAGCTTTCAAACGGATACGGATTTTTTTGTTTGCCATCTTTTTCTCCTTTTCGTCTATTTAAGATAATAGGCTAGCTCCACAAGAAAACCGACGCGGTGTTGCGTGGCAATGCAACCGAGCGTGTCGCAACCTCTTGCATCAAAGCTAAGGCTGTAATTTACAGCACCATAATAGAATAACACAAAGCCCCTGCGATTGCAAGGGATTTGTTGCTGTTTTTTAAAATTTTTAACATGAAAATGTTTTCCTATTTTTTCTTTCTAGAATTAGGGATTTTCTTCTATATAAATTGAGTTCTCTTGAGCTCAAGTTTGCCTTCTGATTGGTCCACTAAGATATCCGCCTTAGACTCAGTTTCTTTATAGTATTGCAGATACTGCTCCCGTCTCATCTGATGACTAGCCAATATAAAGGATGCATCACGATTTCTCACAGTCGTATCTCGAGCTAGGCGCCACTTTAATTCGGTGTCCTCATCCGTGTAGAAACAGATAGTTTTGTCAAAGAGTTCTTTGGGTAAAAAGCCAACAGACATCCCTTCGACAATCAGAATTGGTTTTGATCCAGACAAGACCTCACTAGCCTTCCAAGGTTCTTCAATTGTTAAGATATCCATACCCGCCTGTAAGGCCAGAATATCTCGCTGCAAACTCGTCAGTTCATGCGCCACTGGAAGACAGGCTGTCACCTTTTGATTCGGCGCGTCCTTTGGTACTACCAGATGGCGTCCAGAGGTGATATAAGGATCTGTTTCTAGCAAATTTACTGTAGTAGAATCTAAAGCTTGGTACAATTCCTCTGCAAAGGTCGATTTACCTGAAGCACCATGACCGTATATTCCCAGTGTCTTGACTTTTCCTGCTTTTATTTCTGAGACCAGTTCTTCTATTAAGTCTTTTTTCTTCACTCTCTCTTCACCTGTTCATAGCTTTCTTTTCCATCATTGAGCTTATCCCAAATCACTACTTGCCCACTTTTGAGGGATTTTTGAACATCGATAATTCGTTGATTGGACGAACCTCGAAACTGGAGCATTAGATTTCTCTTAGTTCGATCGTATCGGCCATCAACCAGAATGTCAATCAGTGATAAGAGTTCCAGTTTATCTTGTGTCTCCAACATCATTTCTTCCCATGTATAGCCCGTCCAAGACCAGATGTCTTTGTCTGGCAATTCCTTCCGGATACGTTTAACAAGTGGCAAGAGAATACCCGTATTGAGAAAGGGCTCCCCTCCCAGCAAGGTCAAGCCTTGAACATAGGGCTGGGCAAGGTCTGCCATGATCTGTTCTTCTAATTCTGCTGTATAGGGAATGCCAGCATTGAAGGACCAGGTAGCTACATTATAGCACCCCTCGCAGTGAAACATGCAGC
Source organism: Streptococcus sp. HMSC073F11 (assembly GCF_001810785.1). Taxonomy (GTDB): domain Bacteria; phylum Bacillota; class Bacilli; order Lactobacillales; family Streptococcaceae; genus Streptococcus. The sequence continues at coordinate 180,361 of NZ_KV802698.1, read as the reverse complement.
CTGATACATAGAGGGAATTCCGCACACCTTCTCCATCCACAAAGTTAAAGGCCTTGTAGTCAATGATACGCCCTTGACTGAGCTCTTCACTTTTCCATTCTTGTGGTTTTGGATTATTCATTCGCTACCTCTATCCAATAACGCTCGACTCCATTACGAACATCTTCAAGAATTCCTCCATTTGCTAGTATGACTGCTCTGCTAGCAGGATTATTCACGCTACAGGTCACAAGCGTTCTCTTGATGTTCTTCTCCTTAGCAACTTGCAAGCCCTGACGGAGAGTTTCCTTAGCATAACCTTTGCCTCTTTCTGATGGACGAATGGAGTAGCCAATGTGGCCAGCATAATTCAGCAACCCCTCATTCAGTATCAATCGCAGATTCAAAAATCCTAGAGCACGACCTACATCATCAAATGATACAAATTGAATAGAAGGAACACGATTTTCAGGCAAGTTTATTCCCATTTCTTTATCCTGATTATTATTCAACCATTCCTCATAAGAAAAATTTTCTGTATCCCAGAAACCACCATCGTGAGGTGACTGGGACTTTTCAAACTCTGCCATCATCTCTAAAACTATTTCTTTATCCGCTAATCTTGGTCTGCGTAATTCCATCCTTACCTCCCACTAAGAGAAAAGCGAGAGTTAACTCTCACTTTTATTTCTTCTTATTCTTGTTTAAAAATTGTTCTCTGAGGTTGAGCAAGCGTTCTTTTTTACCAGCTCCACCTTTAGAGTGTTTCTCGTGATAACGGGTCACTTGTGCACGCCCCTTATCGTCTAATTGATATTTTCCCATTTCATTTCTTTCTAATTGGTTACTTGGTGGCCAGCTATTTTAATCGTTGAGCCATTCATATGTTTGACACGCGCAGCGATTTCCTTGTGACGTCCATTGACCATCGGTCTCGCTTGAGGATTGCCTAAATAGCCACAAGTCCGTTTAACAACGTCTACTGTTTTAGGATCGCTATTTCCACAGTTTGGACAAGCAAATCCTCTCTCAGTTGGTTCAAAATCCCCTTCAAAGTCACACTTATAGCAACGGTCTATGGGAGTATTGGTCCCAAGATAGCCGACACGGTCATAGGCATAGTCCCAGACAGCTTCCAAGGCCTTTGGATTTTGCTGGAGGACTGGATACTCACAGTAATGGATGAAACCACCTGACGCACCTGCTTCTGGATAGATTTTTTCAAAATCCAGTTTTTCAAACGGTGTTGGATTCTTACGCACATCGTAGTGGAAAGAATTGGTATAGTATTCCTTATCTGTAATATCAGGAATAGAACCAAACTTCTCTGTATCTAGTCGGCAGAAACGGTCTGTCAAACTTTCAGATGGTGTTGAGTAGATAGAGAAATGGTAGCCATATTGGTCAGACCACTCTTCTACACGGCGTTTCATATCGCGAATGATATCCAGCGTAAATTCCTTAGCTTCTAGATTGTGTTCCCAGCTATTTCCAAAGAAAACTGTCGCTACTTCGTACAAACCGATGTAACCCAGCGAAACTGTCGCACGACGATTCTTAAAGAGCTGGTCAACACTTTCTTCTTTACCTAGACGATGGCCAAAAGCACCGTATTGATAAAGGATAGGAGCATTGGCTGGTATCGCCTCTTTAGTGCGTTCGATACGATAAACAAGAGCATCTTCAGCGATATTCATCCGCTCGTTGAAGATTTCCCAGAACTTATTCATGTCGCCCTCAGACTCAAGAGCAATACGAGGTAGGTTAACTGTCACAACACCCAGATTCATACGGCCAGAGTTAACTTCAACTCCATTTTCATCCTTCCATCCTTGAAGGAATGAACGACATCCCATCGGAACCTTGAAGGAACCTGTCAATTCGATAATCTTATCATAAGACAAGACATCTGGGTACATCCGCTTGGTTGCACACTCAAGAGCCAACTGCTTAATGTCGTAGTTGGGAGTCCCTTCTTCTAAGTTGAGTCCTCTTTTAAGCGTGAAGATAAGTTTAGGGAAGATAGCTGTGCGGTGTTCTGAACCAAGTCCCTTGATTCGGATGTTCAAGATAGCTTTTTGAATTTCACGCTCAAAACGATTGGTTCCCAGACCAAAACCTAGTGAAGTAAAAGGTGTTTGCCCATTTGAAGTGAAGAGAGTATTGATTTCATACTCGAGAGATTGCATGGCATCATAGATATCTTTTTGCGTTTTCTTCCAAGCGTAATCTTCCCGTTTGTCAGGTAAGACCCATTCTTCCGCATCCTTGAGGTGTTTTTGGTAATTCTTCTCTGCATAAGGCGCCAAAACTTCATCGATACGGTCAGCTGAACAGCCACCGTACTGGCTAGAAGCAACGTTGGCGATAATTTGAGAAATCTGAGCTGTCGCAGTCTGGATAGACTTGGGACTTTCTACCTCTGCATTTCCAATCTTAAAGCCATTCTCCAACATACCTTTAAAATCAATCAAACAGCAGTTAGTCATAGGTGTGTAGGGGCTATAATCCAAATCATGATAGTGGATATCCCCCTTTTGGTGGGCATTGGCTACGTGCTTAGGGAGCATTTGCAGTCCGATTGATTTCCCAACAATCCCCGCCGTCAAATCACGCTGGGTATTAAAGACATCGCTGTCTTTATTAGCATTTTCATTGACAACGGCCTGGTCTTTGTTGAGAAGTTTATGGATGCTAAAGTTGATATCTGTCGCTTTTGAACGCTCAAAATCCCTTTGTGTCCGATAAGTAATATACTCCTCAGCTAGCGCATATTCTTTGGCTTCAAGGAGTTCATGTTCTACGATATTTTGAATTTCGTAAATCTTAACCCCCTGTGGAAAGCGACTATGAATTTCTGTGACAATTCGCTCGGTCAGAGCATTGAGGCGTTTTTCGACCAGGGGTGTCACATCCATAACCTTGTCAGCCGCCTTGTGGAGAGCCTTGTCAATCTTGTCCACATCAAATACAACACGTCTCCCATCTCGTTTTTCAACGAAGAGAGTTGGCAAAATTGTAATTTTTTCTTCTAGTGCAATCATATGCATGCTCTTTTCTAAAATGTTCTTTCTAAAAAGTATTATACCACTCTAAAAAGAAAAATCAATATCTTGTGTTAAAAATCCTAAAATTTTTAAAAATACACAAGATATTGATTTGGTTATTTAATTTTATAGACTTTAAACTCTGAGTAATCAGTCTTTACTGGTTGGTAATTTTCTTTTAAGAGTGTCTCCACTTCAGACCAGAGAGCCACCTTGTCGTTTACCACAATCACCTTAGGTTTGTTTTCTTTCAAGTCATTGATTAAACTAGTTTTATTCTCTTCTGTACTCGTGTAAAGAAGAGGTGATGGGAACATGGATCCAGACAAACGCTGGCTTTCTTTATACATTTGAACATGTGAATCCCAAATATAGATTTGGTCACCATCACTCGTCTCTTGTTTGACTCTATCTACCACTTGATGTTGTTCTCTATAAGAAGCTGGATGCAAGACAAAACGAGCTACAAAAGGAATTGCAATCAGATAAACCACCACTAGGATCGGTAAGTAGAGATTCCCTTTCATGAATTTTTTCCATAGAGTAGGAACTTCCTCTCTTCTCCGACGACGAGCTCCTCTAGCTGAATGCTTCCCACGAATACTGGCCATCAAAAGAAGCAGTAAAAATGGAATGATTAGAATCAAACGCGAACCGTGAAGAGGTTCTTGAGAAAAAAGCAACAAGGCTAATACAAATAAGAAAGTAAAACTAGCTGGTACTGAAATAACATATAATCTTGATGCCTTTGATTGGAACAATCCTAGAAAAACAAGGAAGAGAGCTCCTAAACCAAAGGTCAACAAACCATAGAATACAACATTATCCATTAGTTGAGGATTCAAGACCTGAAGGGAATCAATCGGATATAAAAGACTCCCTAGAGCCTCTCCAAAACCACCTGAAGCAAGAACATAATATCCTACTGGGTAAAAGATGAGAGAAAAGCCAAGTGCTGCTGCAAAAAACTGATAAACTCCATGAGCAAGGCGGCCATGCCCAACATTAAAGACAAATAAACCAATCGTTACTACTGCAATAAAGAAAAGACTTGTAAGAGGCTCTATGAAAAATGATAGGGCCAAGAAAATCCCCAGACGTAGAAATCCCTTGTCATGGTTAGGATTTGATAGATAAGCTGCTATGAACGAAAATCCTGCAAACAGAAATGGCAAAGCTAAAATCGTAGCATATCCTCCTCCAAAACCGAGACCGGATACCAAAATATAAAATATGGTTAAGAGTTGCTTGGCTTGCTCCCTTTGTCCCGTCAGATAGTCAGTTGAAGAAAAGAGGAAATAACCTCCTCCTAAGAGGGCTAGCCATTCTACCAAGGCAAAAAGAATGCCTCCTTGGGTGATGTAAAGTAGCAAGTAATAAATAAGACCGTGACTAGCATAATAGCTACTGTAGAGCTGTCCTCCCTGATGCCAAGCCCAGCCTATATACAAATCCTGCGCCTGAGAGGGACTTACCATATCTAAAAGTAAAGGTATCACCACAGAAAAAAACGTTGCAATCGTACTTCCAATGATGAGTCTGAAAAACGGGAAAGCTACCTGTTCTTCTTTTTCTACATGAGATTCAAGGTTCCTATCCAATCTATTTTCAATGTCATTACTCTGTATCGTTTCGGATACTTCTTCGATTCTGCCATATACAGCCATGTCGTTTCTCCTATTCAATTTATCTGTCTTAGTATATCAAAAAGACCTAAAATTGTCAGCTTGCGATGGCTGTTTGAGTGATTTTTTGCATAGTTTCACAAAGGTTTCAATTTCCCGAAATCGGTGTAAATGCGTCTGTTTAAATGACATGATATAATCCAATTCTTTCTGAGTCAGCATCATTCCCCCTCTATCTTTCTATTCGTAAAAGGCAAGAAAAATAGGACTGGGTTGTGTCCTAAGTCCTAGATTTCTTATAAGATTGGGGCAAATAACTGGGCAATTTCCTTAATCAATTTTTGATACCAGCTATTTTTTATCGTATGAGGGAAAATTTCTTGAGATACTGAAAAAATCTCCTCAAAATCTTTTTGAATCTCTGTGATTGATGCCGTTTTATATAGCAAAACTGCATCTTCATAGTGATGAAGCAAACTTCTATAATCTAAATTAATCGTTCCAACTGCAGCAAAGTCCTTGTCCACTAGGATTTGTTTACTGTGGATAAAGCCTGGACTATACTCAAAAATCCTGACTCCTGCTGACAAAAGATCCGGATAGGCTCCTCTTGTTATGAGCTGGATTAATTTTTTATCCGGAATGAAAGGAGTCACGATGCGGACATCAACACCCCTCATGGCTGCATTTTTAATACTCTCAGTTAAATCATAGTCAATAATCAAATAGGGTGTTGTGATATAGACTGAATCAGTAGCCTGATTAATCAAACTTTGATAAACTTTTTTCCCTACTTGAGTACGGAAGATGGGCTTGGGTCCACTACCGTAAGGAATGCAGAGCCCTTGGCCAGAACAAGGCTGATTTTCCAGGTGATACTGGTCAAAATCGCTGATTTCCCCACGATTGATGTACCAAGTCATCAAAAAAAGACGGGTTAGAGCCTTGACACCAGGGCCATCTAAGCGAATCCCACTGTCCTTCCAATAGCCAAAGCGTTCTATATGATTGATGTACTCATCGGCTAAGTTAATGCCTCCTGTATAGGCTACCTGACCATCTATGACAAGGATTTTACGATGGTCCCGATTGTTGTAAGCCACCGTCAAACGAGGAATCACCTTGTTAAACTTATGGGCTTCAATTCCTCGACTACGAAGTTGAATAGTATAGTCTCCAGGCAAAGTCGCCATACAGCCGATATCATCATAGAGCATCTTGACCTCTACACCCTGAGCTGCCTTTTGCTCTAGTATATCTAGTATGCTATTCCACATCAAACCTTCTTCGACAATATAGTACTCTAGAAAGATAAATTTCTCAGCTTTCTTGAGGTCTTCCAACATATGTTGCCACATGCTTTCACCCGAAGAAAAGAATTGTGAATCTGTTCGATCATAGACATCGGCATTGCTATCCATACTTAGCAAAGATTTGATAACTCCGTAAGCCGCCTTATCATCTTCCTTCAATTTCTGGCGGAGAGCTTTACTGTTATCCTCCCGAAAATGCATAGAACCAAGTTTGTCCAACTGCTTGATTTCTTTTTTGGACAATCGCCTTTCACCAAACATCAGATAGAGCAAGGGTCCGATGACAGGAACAAAAGTTACCACTAACCACATTACTTTACTATCAGGTGTCATTGAACGATTGACAATTGCGACAATAGTCGCCATACTCATAAAAATTAAGACAATAACCCATAGAATAGGAGCCATACGCCCTAAGTAAAGAAAGAGACCAAAAACAAGAGAAAGTTCAAGCAGCATAATCGAAAGACTAAAGCCATACTTGGACATTAATAATTGAAATTTTCTATATTTCATATCCCCTCCTTGATATTTTGATACTCAATGAAAAGCAAAGAGCAAACTAGGAAACTAGCCGCAGGTTGCTCAAAACACTGTTTTGAGGTTGCAGATCGAAGCTGACGTGGTTTGAAGAGATTTTCGAAGAGTATGAATGCTAAAAACAGGTAATTGATACTAGTATAACTCAGGTATTCGGTAGAAGGCAAGTATTTATAATCATTTTTCTGCGTAAAAACAAAAGAGACTGACAAAACCAGTCTCCTTCTAGTCTATTTTGATAAAACAATGCGATCAGACGCTTCTCTATCCATATCGTCGATAATCATCTGATTTCCATTGATTGCATAAATCTTGACATCATCCCCAATAATCATACGTTGATTAGCGGCATCGAAGCTAACCTGCTTGATTTCTTGATCTCCGTCAGTTTCTACCTGTGTCCAGGTGCCCGTTGTACCAGTTACCACTAAAGTGATACGGTCTCCCTCGTCCTGACCGGTATAGGTTCCATCAATATCAGTTGGTTGAGCCTCAGGAGCATTTTGTGAAGAACTTGTTGCTGCCTGGCTGCTATTTTCTGTAGAAGATGAAGCAGCAGATTGTGATTGCTGAGTTTGTTGTGTTTGCGAGTGAGTTGCTGGTTGTTGAACTTGTTGTGCTCTTTGTGAACAAGCTACTAAAAGACTAAGACTTGCTAGAGAAGCAAGAGAAAGTGTGAATCTTTTTAATTTCATGACGAATTTCCTTTCTGCTACCAATTTACAGAATTTTTTCCCTCTAACTAGTAGTTTCCCTAGTATAACAAGTTCAAAAAAGGAGGTCAATTCATCTGCTCATGGGTCAGCAAGTAGCCCCGTACTTCTGAGATAAAATAGAGAGACCCTGTAACGAACAACAAATCCTGGGCACCTGCTCTTGCTTCAAAATTGCTAATAAATTCTCGGTAAGAAGGAACTATATCGTAACCTGTTACATCTGTTTCATCCAAAGAACCTTGATAGTCAAAGCCGGTCACCTTGAGTTCCACCTGAGGCAAATTTTCAGTCAGATAAGCCAACATCCCTTGATAATCCTTCCGTTTCAAGGCTCCAAATAGGATTTGAGGACGATAACCTTCCTGCTCTTTTTCTTTAATAAACTCAACCAAGCGAGTCAAGGCAGGAAGGTTATGAGCACCGTCCAAGTAAATCTGAGGACGAATACGCTCCAAACGCCCAGCCCAATGGGTCTTCTCCAAAGCCTGTCTTACAACCTGTTCATCAACAGCTTCCTTTCTTTCTCCCATAAAAAGAAGAAACGTTTGCAACGCCAAGGCCGCATTTTCCTGCTGATAAGCTCCTTCCAAACCTATTTTCAACTGTGAAAGGTAAGCCAAAGAGCTTGAAAAATCCCCATTCAGCATTGAAAAATCCTGACCTGCCTGATAAAGGTCAACAGCTAAAGAGTCTGTTTTTTTCTGACAAACAAGCCTAGCTTCTGAAGGCAACTTAGCAATCACTGCCTTTTTACCAGCCTTAAAAATACCAGCTTTCTGCTCTGCAATTGCTGCTATACTGTCACCCAGAGTCTCCTGATGGTCAAGTCCGATGGAGGTGATGACAACAATCTCTCCAATTACCACATTGGTTGTGTCAAGTAAGCCACCAATTCCCACTTCTAATAAAACCAAATCCACCTCTTGCTCTCTAAAATAAAGAAAAGCAATCAAGGTCAGCAATTCAAAAAAGGACAACTGATCATGAGTTTGCAGAAGCGTTTTTTCCATCTCCTTGACCTGCTCAGCCAAACGGATGAAGTCTGTGTCTGCTATAGGTTGCCCATTAATGCAGATTCGATCATTAATAGAGACGATATGAGGGGAGGTAAAGGTCGCAACTTTTTTGCCATGTCCCATAAATAACTCCCTCATGAAAGCAATGGTAGAACCTTTTCCATTAGTTCCTGTTACGTGGATAATAGGATAAGACTTCTCGGGATTCCCCAACAAATCCACCGCTTGTTGCATTCGACCCAAGCCTGATCGAAAATTCGAACCAATCCGACTATGGAGCCATTCTTCTACTTCAAACATATACATCTCCTTAATTACAGGTTCAATCAACTGTCTCAATAAAGTCTCATAACTAACAAAAACGAGGCCAGGATTTTCGTCCCGACCTCTCACCTGGTTAGCTAATAACTAGCTACTATGAATATTAACTTAGGGTAAAAATATCCTCCGAATTTACTGACGGTTTTTATTTTTAGCGTCAGGGTAAAAATATTCACTGAACACACCAGTTCTCTCTTATTTTAAGGAACTGGGCTAAAAACATCCACTGGATGTGCCTGCGTTTCTAATTTCTAGCGCAGGGCTAAACACGTCCACTGGACGTTCCAACTCTTCCAATTTCTAGGAGTTGGGGTGATACAGTCTCCCAGACTTACTGACGGTCTTTATTTTTAGCGTCAGGCTAAAAACGTCCCCCGGACGTTTTTACTCCTCCATAAAACTATTGAAGACTTCTTCAATCATGTTCCATTCGTCTTCTGAGTCTTCTGGGATTGGTTGCAATTCGCCTTCTGTTCCATCTTCGTTTTCGATGAATGAGTAAGCTTGGATTTCAACTTGTCCGTCTTCGTCTTCTTCTGCGTTAACTGGTACTAGAAGAACATAGTTTTTACCAAATTCTTCTTTTCCGTCAATCGTCAAAAGGATTTCAAACAAGGTTTCATTTCCTTGCTCATCTACTAGTGTAATTAATTCACGTTCTTCGTGGTCGTGGTTATGATCGTGTGACATAGCCTCTCCTTTGTATTAAAATTTTCTATCTAAATAATTTTGTAAAATCAGCTGAGCTGCTAACTTATCAATGACTTTCTTGCGCTTATTGCGACTAATATCTGCTTGTTCAATCAACATGCGCTCTGCGGCAACTGTTGTCAAGCGTTCATCTTGATAGTCTACTGGTAAACCAAAAAGCTCTTCTAGCTTTGCTCCGTATGCTTGACTAGCTTCCACGCGCGGTCCGCTTGTATTGTTCATGTTTTTAGGCAAGCCCACTACAAATCGTTCCACCTTGTAAGTATCAACCAACTCCTTAACGCGGTCAAAACCAAATTGACCTTGCTCCTCATTGATTTGGATGATTTCAAGTCCTTGAGCTGTAAAACCGAGCGGATCGCTAATGGCCACCCCTACCGTTTTTGAACCGACGTCCAATCCCATAATTCTCATAGGTTATAGATCGACTCCTTGTCCTTTAAGGTAGTAGCGGACCAATTCTTCAACGATTTCATCGCGCTCATACTTACGGATTTGATTTCGTGCATTATTATAACGAGGAACGTAGGCAGGGTCTCCACTCAATACGTAACCTACGATTTGGTTAATCGGGTTATAACCCTTATCGTTCAACGAAGCATAAACATCAGTCAGAGTTTCGCTAATTTCTTTTTTATTGGAATCGTCCAATTTAAAACGTACTGTTTCTTCAGTAAATCCCATTCTAACACCCTCTTTCCTTAGAATAGTACCATTATAGCATAATTCCTTACGTTCTACAATTCAGGCAGTCTATTTATTTGGATTTTCTACTGTTCTGTCGCGCCATTTGCCAATCTGTCTGAAATATATTTGCTTGGTTCATTCTTCAAGAGATTTTCTAAACCAATATTCTTCAAATATTCTAACTGAGAAGCCTTCTTGACATCCAGAACTTGAAAGTCAAAACTAGTCGTTGTTTGAAGTTCGGTTGCGCTCAATAGTTTGGTTTCAAGCTTAAATCCTGCTAATTTATGAGCTTCTATAATAGCCTCATCCTTCTCCTCTGCCTCGAGAAGAGCTTTTTGAGTTTCTTCCACTCCATGTTGGTCGATATAAGTCTTCAACTCATCAGAAACTGGACGTTTTTGTTGAATCGTTAAGCTCAAAAAAGTCTTGTCCTTGTATGTAATGGTTTGGGTTTGCTGGCTACCATCATCTGACTTGGGCAAGACCAAAGTCTTGGTCACAACTGTATTCTTCTCAGCATTCTCAATAACTGGCAATGCCGACTGAAGCGTATCCTTTTCTGTTTTTGTAGCTGTTCCAGTTTCTTTTTTCTGTCCGCAACCAACCAGGACAAAAAGGAAAGCTAGACTAACAAGAACTATTTTTTTCATTTCTTTCTTCTTTCTTTTTGAAATTAAAATAAGACTGGGAGTTGCTCCCAGCCTTGATGTTTATAGAGCTGCACGCAAACGTGCTTCTGCATTTTCTACATTACGGACAGAGCGTGGTAGGAAGGCACGAATATCGTCTTCCTTATAGCCAACTTGCAGGCGTTTTTCATCTACAAGGATTGGGCTCTTTAAAATTCTCGGTGTTTCCATAATCAGATTGAGGACTTCGTTGACACTCAAATCTTCGATATCCACTCCAAGGGCTTTGGCATAGCGATTTTTAGACGAAACGATGCTGGCTATTCCGTTATCTGTTTTTGTCAGAATATCCAGTAATTCTTCTCGCGTAATTCCTTCTTTACCAAGGTTTTGTTCTTTATAACTTAACTGGTGGGCATTGAGCCAGGTTTTTGCTTTTTTACAGCTAGTACAACTTGAGACTGTATAAATTTTAATCATGTACCTACCCCTTTCGCTACATGTTACTATCAGTTTAGTCTATTATACCATAAAAAACATCCGACTTGCGACCTATTTTTAAATTTTTTTGACTTTTTTCGTCATTTTCGTACTTTTTTCTTGACAAAATGAAATTTACAGCCATTCGTTATATTTCTTGATATAGATTTTTTTCACAATTGTCACACTAATCATATACAAAATAATGATGAAAAGTAAAAAGATGAAATAAATCGATTTTAAAGGAGTTAGATGAAGTAGGATTGCGAGTGGACTGTAGGGAAGGAAGGTCACAAAGGCTGCAGCCAATAAGGTTGTCACAAGGACTAGCCAAGCTGGACGACTTTGTAAAAAGGGAATTTTGGCTGAACGTAGCATATGGATAACCATGGTCTGTGACCACATGGACTCGATAAACCAACCTGTCTGAAACAAGACAATAAATCCTACGGCAGACTCTGCCCCATGAACATAAGCTTGACCTGTTGTCATGGGTACAATGATAAAATAAAGCAAAATAAAGGTCAAAATATCAAAGGCAGAAGAGATAGGTCCCATCCAAATCATGAAACGTGTGATGGACTTAGCTTCCCAGGTATGCGGATTTCTCAAAAAATCTTTATCCACCTTGTCAAAAGGCAAGGCAATACAAGACAAATCATAGACTAGATTTAGGATAATCAAATGGACTGGTGCCATTGGTAAAAATGGCAAAAAGATTCCAGAGACCAATAGGGATAAGATATTTCCAAAATTAGAACTCACTGTCATTTTGATATATTTGGTCATATTGGCATAGACCTTACGCCCTTCAACAAGTCCTTTTTCAAGCACCATGAGATCCTTATCAAGTAGGATAACATCAGCTGTTTCTTTGGCAATATCTACTGCTGTATCAACAGAAATCCCCACATCTGCAACTTTCATAGAAGGAGCATCATTGATCCCATCTCCCATATAGCCAACAGCATGACCATTAGCCTTAAATTGCAAAATAATTCGTGCTTTTTGGTCAGGAGAAAGTTTGGCAAAGACGGTTACCTCCTCCACGGCTTGAGCCAATTCTTGATTACTCATCTGATCAATTTCAGATCCTAACAACATCTGATTGATATCCAAACCAACCTTTTCACAGACTGCTTGGGTAACTTTTTCGTTGTCTCCCGTCAAAATTTTTGTTTGAACTCCATGTTCTAACAGAGCCTTAATTGCTGGTGCTGCAGATGGTTTAGGAGGATCTAGGAAGGCTAAATAACCAGTTAGAATCATATCCCCTTCATCATCAACTGTATAGGCATGACCTTCCCTCAAACCTGACTTATAGGCCACTCCCAAGACACGTAAACCTTGTTGATTTAGTTGTCGGACTTCTGCTAAAATTTCTTCTCTAATAACATCTGTCAAGGGAGTAATCACTCCTTGATATTCCGCATAACTGGAAATCGTCAACATTTCCTCTAGGGCACCCTTGGTTACCAAACTAACAACTTCGTGTTCATCCTTAACGATAACACTCATCCGTCTACGTTCAAAATCAAAGGGAAGCTCATCTATTTTTTGAAAAGTTTGATCCAGATTTTGTAAGAGGGTGTGTTCTTTGGCTTCCTTTTCAGTCCGTTTGATGATAGCTCTGTCCATCAAATTTTTCAAGCCCGTTTGAAAATAAGAATTGAGATAAGCTCGTCTCAAGACGGTCAAATCCAAGCGTCCGTGGATGTCCAAGGGATATTCAAGGACAATTTCGTCTTGGGTTAGAGTTCCTGTCTTATCTGTACACAAAATATCAATCGCCCCTAAGTCCTGTATGGCATTGAGTTTCTTGATAACCACTTTTTCCTTGGCCATAATGATGGAGCCTTTTGCTAGACTGGCCGTGATAATCATAGGAAGCATCTCAGGTGTTAATCCGACACCAACACTCAAAGCAAATACGCCAGCTTCCAGCCAGTCACCATCTGTTAAACCATTGGACAAGAAAACGATGGGCACCATGACCAGCATCAAACGAATCAAGAGCCACGAAATACTATTCATCTCCCGCTCAAACGAAGTAGGCTCTTCATAGGTGTTCAAAGTCTGCTCAATGGCTCCCATCATGGTATCATCACCAACTGCTAAAACCACGGCCTTGGCACTACCAGATAAGACATTGGTTCCCATAAAGGCGAGCGCTTCTGCTTCTAGCAGACTATCAGATTGTTGAACTGTTGCCTTGGTCAAGGCCAATTTTTCAACCGATTCACTTTCACCTGTCAAGCCCGACTGTTGTACAAAGAAATCGCGCGACTCAAATAAAAGAAGATCTGCTGGAATCATGTCTCCAGCGCTTAATTTAACCACGTCACCCACTACCAAATCATCGATAGGTACTTCTTGGATTTCTCCTTGACGAATGACAGTCGCTGTGTTGACAATCATTTTTGATAGATTAGTCGCAGCCTTATCACTACGGAGTTCTTGGACAAAGCGTATGCCACCAGAAATGAGGACTAGGACAACGATGATAATGGAAGTTGTCGGATCTTCTTGACCTGGTTTTGCCAACCAGACATTGGTCACCAAGGAAATCACGGCGATGACCAGTAAGATGATCGTAAAAGGATTGATAATGGATTCGTAAATCTTTTTGAGGATACTTTCTTCTTGACCCTTTGTGATGGTATTTTCGCCATATAGGTCACGATTTTTCTCCACCTGCTCCTCAGTCAAGCCTGTTAGACTTGTCTTATAAAAAGATAGAGTTTCGTTTAAAGATGTATGAATAGCTGTTGCTAATCTTTCTTTTGTAGTTTTCATTGGTTTCTCCTATCTGTATGAATGATGTGTTTCATACACAGAGACCAATCACTTTATAAGGGCAGAATGACACAAATCAGCGATTGGCTGTGTATGTGCGGTTCCGGATGATCGTCAATTTGCATCGTCTATCTCCTTTCTTTGATTTAAACAGTAGAAAATCCCACCATAAAATGGCAGGATTAAAAAACTAATTATCTGTTTTTCGTTCAAGCTTTAACTCCATAGGGCAATGTAATGAGCTTAGTCTTGGCCTTCGCGACCAGGACTGTTGACCAACGAGTAGTGTCTCCACTGCTTTGCGGTAGTCATCCGTATCCCTATGGTAGCCTCACCTACCGTTTTCGTTTTTCAGTATAAACCTTTAAAATTTAAAAGTCAATCATTTGAGTTGTTTAACTCTTAGATAACTATCAACTCTTTTGGAGCTAGGGTCAACAATTCACAACCGGTCTCTGTAATCAAGATATCATCCTCGATACGAACACCGTATTTGCCTTCTATATAGATACCTGGTTCATCGGTTAAGGCCATACCTGCCTTAATAATTTCTGTAGAAGTTTGGCTAAAGTAAGGTTCCTCATGAATATCCAGCCCAATACCGTGTCCGATACCGTGGGTAAAGTAGTCGCCATAGCCTGCCTCGATGATAATATCACGAGGAATTTTGTCAAAGTCACGGAAACCTAATCCTGCCTTAGCTTGATTAATCAGAGCTTGGTTGGCTTTCAGGACAGTATTGTAAATTTCTGCCTGCTCGTCACTGACATGACCGAGGTAGATGGTCCGTGTCATATCACTGACATAGTGGTCGTAGAGACAGCCGAAGTCCATGGTAATGGCTTCTCCCGCTTCAACCGGTTTGTGCATTGGATGAGCATGGGGCTTAGAAGAGTTGATGCCACTTGCTAAAATGGTATCAAAAGACAAGCCTGCTGCTCCCAACTCACGCATGCGGAAATCAAGGAAGTTGGCAATTTCGATCTCAGTTTTTCCTGGTTTGATAAAGTCAAGCGCATCACGGAAAGCTTGGTCTGAGATAGAACATGCCTTACGAATAGTCGCAATCTCCGCTTCATCTTTAATCATCCGAAGCGCTTCAACAAACTGAGTCTGCGGAAGCAAGTCGATTCCTGCAAAAGCTGCCTGCATACGGTGGTAATAAGAGACCGAAATCTCGTCCTCAAAACCAACGCGAGACAAACCCATATCCTTAACAATGCCTGCAATAACAGCCAATTCATCACGATCAGCCACAATCTCAAAACCTGTCACTTCTTGCTTAGCTGCAATGATATAGCGAGAGTCTGTCACCAAAACCTGACGGTCACGGCTGATAAAGACTGTTCCATTTGAGCCCCAAAAGCCGGTCAGGTAATAGACGTTTTTAAGGTTGTTGATGATGATACCATCTAGTTCTTTTTCTTGCATTTTAGCTAGAAATGCTTGCACACGTTTATTCATGATGTAACTTTCCTTTCAAATAGTGTCCTGTGTAGCTGGCTTCATTGGCTGCTACTTCTTCTGGAGTTCCTGTTGCGATGATGGTTCCGCCACCGACACCGCCCTCAGGTCCCAAATCGATGATATGGTCTGCCGTCTTGATGACATCCAGATTGTGCTCAATGACGAGAACAGTATTGCCATCGTCGACAAAGCGAGCTAAAACCTTGAGCAAGCGAGCGATATCCTCGGTATGAAGCCCTGTCGTCGGCTCATCCAGAATGTAGAAGGATTTTCCTGTCGAGCGTTTGTGGAGCTCACTAGCTAACTTCATACGCTGGGCTTCTCCACCTGAAAGGGTGGTAGCTGGTTGTCCTAACGTTACATAGCCCAACCCTACATCCTTGATGGTCTGAAGTTTACGCTGAATCTTGGGAATGTGTTGGAAGAATTCCACCGCATCGTTGACGGTCATGTCCAAAACCTGCGAGATATTCTTTTCCTTATAGTGGACTTCTAGGGTTTCACTGTTGTAGCGAGTCCCATGGCAAACTTCACAGGCAACATAAACATCTGGCAAGAAGTGCATCTCAATCTTGATGATCCCGTCACCTGAGCAGGCTTCGCAACGACCGCCCTTGACGTTAAAACTGAAACGGCCCTTCTTGTAGCCTCGAATCTTAGCTTCATTTGTCTGAGCAAAGAGGTCTCGTATATCGTCAAAAACTCCCGTATAGGTAGCCGGGTTAGACCTTGGCGTTCGTCCGATAGGGCTCTGGTCAATGTCAATCAAGCGGTCTACATGCTCAATCCCTGTAATCGTTTTAAACTTACCAGGCTTGTCTGAATTGCGGTTGAGCTTCTGGGCAATAGCTTTTTTGAGAATGCTATTGATTAGGGTCGATTTCCCTGAACCCGATACCCCTGTCACCGCGATGAATTTTCCTAGTGGAAAGCGAGCTGTGACATTTTGCAAGTTATTCTCACGCGCTCCTATCACTTCGATAAAACGACCATTACCAACACGGCGTTCTTCTGGTACTGGAATGGCACGTTTTCCTGACAAGTACTGGCCTGTAATAGACTTACTGTTGCGAGCCACCTGTTTGGGCGTACCTGCAGCGACAATCTCCCCACCAAAAACACCGGCACCGGGACCAACGTCAATCAGATAATCCGCCTCGCGCATGGTATCTTCATCATGTTCTACCACAATGAGAGTATTGCCCAAATCACGCATCTTTTTGAGACTGGCAATCAGACGGTCATTATCCCTCTGGTGAAGACCGATTGACGGCTCATCCAAAATATAGAGAACACCTGATAGGTTAGAACCAATCTGGGTCGCCAAGCGAATACGCTGACTTTCCCCACCTGAAAGGGTTCCTGCCGAACGTGACAGGGTTAGATAGTTAAGACCCACGTTATTAAGGAAGGTCAAACGGTCCTTGATTTCCTTGAGAATAGGCCGAGCAATGATGGCTTCATTTTCAGACAAGGTTAACTGGCTCACCAAGTCCAAGTGGTCAGCGATAGACAGGTCTGAGATTTCTCCGATATGTGGTCCTTGCTGGCCACCCACACGGACAGATAAGGCCTGGTCATTGAGACGATAGCCGTGACAAGTTCCGCAGGTCAGCTCATTCATGTAGAGGCGCATCTGGGTGCGGGTGTAGTCACTGTTGGTTTCATGGTAGCGACGCTTGATATTATTGACAACTCCTTCAAACGGAATGTCGATATCGCGCACGCCACCAAATTCATTCTCATAGTGGAAATGGAATTCCTTGCCATCTGAGCCGTAGAGAATCAAGTTCTTGTCTTCTTCTGACAAGTCCTCAAAAGGCTTATCCATATCCACTCCAAAGGCCGTCATAGCCTGCTCTAGCATGTTTGGATAGTAGTTGGATGAGATAGGATTCCAAGGAGCCAAGGCTCCCTCGCGTAAGGTTTTGCTGGCATCTGGCACTACCAAATCAGTATCCACCTCCAGCTTGATGCCCAAGCCGTCACACTCACTACAAGAGCCAAAAGGAGCATTGAAGGAGAAGAGACGCGGCTCTAACTCTGGAACAGTAAATCCACAAACTGGGCAGGCATAATGCTCAGAGAACAACAACTCAGAGTCGTCCATGGTGTCGATAATCACATAACCTTCTGCGATACGAAGGGCAGCCTCAATCGAGTCAAAGAGACGGCTACGGATACCCTCCTTGATAACAATACGGTCAACTACGACATCAATATTGTGTTGCTTGCTCTTGGACAACTCTGGCACTTCGGTCACATCATAGACTTCCCCATCCACACGGACACGGACATACCCGTCTTTCTGAACCTTCTCGATAACACTCTTATGTTGGCCTTTTTTCTTACGGATAACCGGAGCTAAAATTTGCAGACGTTGGCGTTCAGGCAACTCTAAGACCTTATCCACAATTTGCTCCACAGAAGAGGCCTTGATAGCCCCATGCCCGTTGATACAGTAAGGCGTCCCCACACGTGCGTAGAGGAGACGCAGATAATCATTGATTTCAGTCGTGGTTCCCACTGTCGAGCGAGGGTTTTTGCTGGTCGTTTTCTGGTCAATGGAAATAGCTGGGCTGAGACCATCAATGGCATCTACATCTGGTTTTTCCATATTCCCCAAGAACTGGCGAGCGTAGGCTGACAAACTCTCCACATAGCGACGTTGTCCCTCCGCATAGAGGGTATCAAAGGCCAGACTGGATTTCCCTGAGCCTGACAAGCCGGTCACGACAACCAACTTGTCTCGCGGAATCTCCACATCAATATTTTTTAAATTATGGGCACGCGCCCCATGAATGACAATTTTATCTTGCATCTTTGTTCTTTCTAGTCCATTATTGCTTACCATTATACCAAAAAAAGTGAGATTCTATTACCCAAAAGGCTGATTTTGTAGTATAATAGTACGGTGTAAAAAAATCTGAAAAATGAGAAAGGATAAGGGATATGAAACAAGTTTTTCTCTCTACAACAACTGAATTTAAAGAGATCGATACGCTTGAACCGGGTACTTGGATCAATCTCGTCAATCCGACTCAAAATGAATCACTCGAAATCGCTAACGCCTTCGATATTGATATTGCCGACCTTCGAGCACCGCTCGATGCGGAAGAAATGTCTCGTATTACGATTGAAGACGAGTATACCCTGATTATCGTTGACGTGCCGGTCACAGAAGAAAGAAATAACCGCACCTACTACGTAACCATCCCGCTTGGTATTATCATCACTGAGGAAACCATTATCACTACGTGTTTGGAACCATTACCGGTCCTCGATGTCTTTATCAACCGTCGATTGCGTAATTTCTACACCTTCATGCGTTCACGTTTTATCTTTCAGATTCTTTATCGCAATGCAGAGCTTTACCTAACGGCCCTTCGTTCGATTGATCGTAAGAGTGAACAAATCGAAAGTCAACTGCATCAATCAACTCGTAATGAAGAATTGATTGAGCTCATGGAATTGGAAAAAACCATCGTCTATTTCAAGGCCTCCCTCAAAACAAATGAGCGTGTGATTAAGAAATTGACCAGCTCAACCAGCAATATCAAGAAATACCTTGAGGACGAAGACCTGCTTGAAGACACCCTGATTGAAACCCAACAGGCCATCGAGATGGCAGACATTTATGGAAACGTCTTGCACTCTATGACAGAGACCTTCGCCTCTATCATTTCTAACAACCAGAACAACATCATGAAAACCTTGGCCCTTGTGACCATCGTCATGTCCATCCCAACCATGGTCTTTTCTGCCTACGGGATGAACTTTAAGGATAATGAAATCCCCCTAAACGGCGAGCCGAATGCCTTCTGGTTAATCGTCTTTATCGCCTTTGCTATGAGTGTCTCGCTCACTCTCTATCTCATCCATAAAAAATGGTTCTAAGAGGAGTTCCTATGTCTCAGATTGATCTACAAAAATTAACAAAGAAAAACCAAGAGTTTGTCCATATCGCTACCCAACAATTCATCAAAGATGGGAAATCAGACGCTGAAATCAAGGCTATCTTTGAGGAAGTTATTCCCCAAATCCTTGAAGAGCAAGCCAAGGGTACGACTGCTCGTTCCCTCTATGGTGCACCCACTCACTGGGCTCATAGCTTCACTGTTAAGGAGCAATATGAAAAAGAGCATCCAAAAGAAAATGATGATCCAAAACTCATGATTATGGATTCAGCCCTTTTCATCACTAGCCTCTTTGCCCTCGTCAGCGCCCTCACAACTTTCTTTGCAGCAGATCAGGCTTTCGGCTATGGACTTGTCACTCTCCTGCTAGTTGGACTGGTTGGTGGATTTGCCTTCTACTTGATGTACTACTTTGTTTACCAATACTATGGACCAGATATGGACCGCAGCCAACGTCCACCTTTCTGGAAATCTGTACTGGTTATCCTAGCTTCTATGTTCCTTTGGTTGCTTGTCTTCTTTGCAACAAGCTTCCTACCAGCTAGCCTTAACCCAGTACTTGCTCCATTGCCACTGGCTATTATCGGAGCAGCCCTCCTAGCCCTTCGCTTCTATCTCAAGAAACGCTTGAATATCCGTAGCGCAAGTGCAGGACCAACACGTTATTAAGAAGAACGGAAACATATCATGGTTCAACATCATAAGAACCATGATTTTTTAATCTTTAAACAATCATGTAAAAAATATTTAACTCTATCTAAAATTCAGTACATTTATACTTTATAAAACATAAATGTAAACATTTTATTCTATTTTGTACAGAGAATAACAACAAATGAGCATATTCCTTGCCTATATACAATCATTTTGATACTCTATAATTGGAGGGAAATATGACAAAACAAAAAATTAATCGAATCGTAGGCTCCATTGGTGCCTTTATTGGAATTATAGTATTTATTGCCTACATACCTCAAATTATCGCTAATTTACAAGGAAATAAAGCTCAACCATTTCAACCTTTATCAGCTGCTATATCTTGCTTAATCTGGGTTATTTATGGATGGACAAAAGAACCTAAGAAGGATTGGATACTAATCATTCCAAATTCAGCCGGTGTTATTTTAGGTGGAATCACTTTTTTGACTTCACTCTAACAAATCTAATAGTATGTATAAAAAGCAACTGCAGGCGCGGTTGCTTTTTCACTTACTTTTTTGATTTTAAAGTATTCTTCTGACATCCCACATAGCTCTATCTAATCTTTTTGTGATAAAATAGGCTCAATCTATTTCTAGGGGGATAAAATATGATTTCTACTATTGGTATTGTTAGTTTATCTAGTGGCATTATCGGAGAGGACTTTGTCAAACACGAAGTGGACTTGGGTATCCAACGTCTCAAGGACCTGGGACTCAATCCTATCTTTTTGCCCCATTCGCTAAATGGATTAGACTTTATCAAGAACCATCCTGAAGCTCGTGCAGAGGATTTGATTCATGCCTTTTCTGATGATAGCATCGATATGATCCTATGTGCCATCGGTGGAGACGATACCTATCGCCTACTACCTTATCTTTTTGAAAATGACCAACTACAAAAGGTTATCAAACAAAAAATTTTTCTTGGCTTCTCGGATACAACCATGAACCATCTCATGTTGCATAAACTAGGAATCAAGACTTTTTATGGTCAATCCTTCTTAGCAGACATTTGTGAATTAGAAAAAGAAATGCTAACCTATAGCCTTCACTACTTTAAAGAATTGATTGAGACGGGAAGAATCTCAGAAATCCGCTCTAGTGACGTTTGGTATGATGAAAGGACTGACTTCAGTCCCAAGGCTCTGGGGACACCTCGTGTCAGTCATACAAATACCGGTTTTGAGTTGTTGCAAGGAAATGCCCAGTTCGAGGGAAAAATCCTCGGTGGTTGCCTCGAATCCCTCTACGATATCTTTGACAACTCTCGATACGCAGATAGCACGGAGCTCTGTCAAAAATACAAACTTTTCCCTGACTTGTCAGACTGGGAAGGAAAAATCCTCTTGCTAGAAACAAGCGAAGAAAAGCCTGAGCCAGAAGACTTCAAAAAGATGTTGCGAACTTTAAAAGACACTGGCATATTCGAGGGCATCAGTGGACTCCTGGTCGGAAAACCTATGGATGAAACTTTCTATGACGACTATAAAGAGGCACTATTGGATATCATTGGCAGCAATATCCCGATTGTCTATAATCTCAATGTCGGCCACGCAACTCCAAGAGCCATTATTCCCTTCGGAGTCCACGCCCACGTAGATGCAAAAGAGCAAGTCATTCGCTTTGACTATAACAAAAAATAAATAGTTTCTCTATTTTTGTGCTTTTGTATTGGTTTTCGTTACAATTTGTATCTGAATTTATTGCATTTCGCTAATTTCTATGATATCCTTTTGAAGGAGGTGTATATGACAAAACAAAAAATTAATCGAATCGTAGGTTCTATTGGTGCCTTTATTGGAATTATAGTATTTATTGCCTACATACCTCAAATTATCGCTAATTTACAAGGAAATAAAGCTCAACCATTTCAACCTTTATCAGCTGCTATATCTTGCTTAATCTGGGTTATTTATGGATGGACAAAAGAACCTAAGAAGGATTGGATACTAATCATTCCAAATTCAGCCGGTGTTATTTTAGGTGGAATCACTTTTTTGACTTCACTCTAACAAATCTAATAGTATATATAAAAAGCTGGGAAAAGTTTCTCAGCTTTTTATATATTCTTAGATATTCTAATTACCTATACTCACTAATTACCGCTTTTCCACTCACAATCGTTCTCGTGGTCATCAACCAGTCCTGCTGCTTGTAAAAAAGACAAGACAGCGACTGGGCCTGTGAACTTGAAGCCTTGTTTTTTGAGATCTTTGGCTAATTTTTCAGACAAAGCTGTTTTAGCTGGGGCTAGGCGGTAATCGGGAACATCATTAACGACAGTTTTCCCCTCAACAAAAGACCAAAGATAGGCATCAAAAGAGCCATATTCTTCCTGTAATCGTAAAAACGCTTGGGCGTTAGCGCGTGTAGCAAAAATCTTGGCTCTATTTCGGATGATGGCTGGATTCTCCAGCAAGTCTTCCAGTTCGGTGTCATTCATCTCTGCAACCGCTTGAATTTGATAACCATGAAAGGCTTCTCGGAAAGCTTGACGTTTGTTTAGTACCGTTTCCCAAGACAGGCCTGCCTGATAGGTTTCCATACACAACAACTCAAACAATGCTTGGTCATCATGGAGGGGTTGCCCCCACTCCTCATCATGATAGGCAATGTAGAGCTGATTGGTCATCTTGACCCACGAACAACGTTTTGTCATGTTCTGCTCCTATTTGACCAACATTTTAAGGGCCGACTTGATATAGTTCTCAGCTGTATCTGTCGTTCCTTCAAAGAATTTCTTGATTTTCTTGAGTTCGGTCGCCTTGTAGCCCAGAGCCAGCATGGCTTCCATGGCTTCTTCCAATTCTTGGTTTTCAGCGCTAGCTTGCACTGCCACCTTGGCAGGAAGGTCATCTCCTGCAACTACCACCTTGCCTTCCAAGTCTAGCACCATCTGCTGGGCTGTTTTATTGCCAATTTTAGGAAACTTGGTCAAGTAGGTGATGTTCTTGGTTTCAATGGCTTGAACCAAGCCAGCATTGTCATCGGCAGCGATAATAGCGAGAGCTGATACAGGACCAATCCCAGAAACCGAAATCAGACTGAGAAAGAGCTTTTTCTCGTCTTCTGAGCGAAATCCATAAAGCAGATGAGCGTCCTCACGCACGACTTGATGCACATAAATCTGAGCCTCCTGATTAACCTGACCTGAATAGGCATAAGGATTGGCCACATGCAGTATATAACCAATACCATTGGTTTCAAGAACAATGTATTTAGCAGTAATTTTGGTAATGATTCCTTTTAAATATTCGTACATAGTTTTCCTTTTCTCTTATTTCGTTTATCTAGTATATCATATTTTCTTTATCCGAGGAGCGAGAATCGATTATCACAAATACAATATATCAAAAATAATTTATGTTTATCTGTTGACATATTCAAAATTAAGTACTATAATCATCTGTAATTGAATAACTATCTTCAGGGCAGGGTGCAATTCCCTACCGGTGGTATAGCCCACGAGCCGAAAGGCATGATTTGGTGAAATTCCAAAGCCGACAGTATAGTCTGGACGAAAGAAGATAAAAGTATATTTGTGCTTTTTGCGTGCTCTGAAATGATTACTTGTCATTTCAGAGCATTTTTGTTAATCGCATAAGTTTTCTTTTGTATGCCTTGAATAGTCCCCTATTCAAGGTATATTTTTTGGAGATGGTGAAATGAGCGACTCAAAATATATGCAATTAGCAATAAAGCTGGCACAAAAAGGGGCTGGTTACGTCAATCCCAATCCTATGGTCGGCGCAGTTATTGTAAAAGATAATCACATTATCGGACAAGGTTATCATGAGTTTTTTGGTGGCCCACATGCTGAGAGAAATGCTCTTAAAAACTGCAGAGAATCCCCTGTCGGAGCTACGCTTTATGTAACACTTGAACCCTGTTGTCACTTCGGGAAAACACCACCTTGTATAGACGCTATAATTGATAGTGGTATTACAAGAGTAGTCATTGGAAGCCTAGACTGTAACCCTATTGTATCTGGAAAAGGAGTAAAGATACTTGAGGAAAATAATCTTCAAGTTACTGTTGGAGTTTTAGAAAATGAGTGTCTTAACTTAATAAAAAGTTTTAGAAAGTACATTACCCAGCATGTACCCTATGTTTTTATGAAATATGCAATGACAATGGATGGAAAAATAGCCACTAAAACAAATCAATCCAAATGGATTACTGGAGAAGAGGCAAGAAAGCATGTTCATCAGTTACGACACCATGTCAGTGCGATTATGGTGAGAGTCAATACTGTTATTCAAGACGATCCTTTGCTGACATGTAGATTGGAGGAAGGGAAAAATCCTATCCGTATCATATGCGATACACATTTACGAACTCCTCTTACCTCTAAAATCGTAAAAACAGCAAATGATGTTAAAACTTACATTGCCACTTCCTCTGAAGACAAAAATAAAATGAAGCTATATCAAAATCATGGTTGTGAAATACTTTCCATAAAGAAAAAAGACAATCATATAGACTTATCGGATTTAATGCAACATCTAGGAAACATGCAGATTGATAGCCTACTTCTAGAAGGGGGCAGTCTAATGAATTGGAGTGCTTTGGAACAACAAATTGTTGATGAGCTGAAAATATATATTGCACCAAAAATTTTTGGAGGCAGTGCCAAGTTTCCTGTTGGAGGCGAAGGTATTTCCTTGCCCAATGACGCTATTAGATTGAAACCTTATGCTTTTTCTCAAATAGGAAATGACTATCTCATAGAAAGTGAAGTGATTTATCCATGTTCACAGGAATAATTGAAGAAATCGGAAAAGTTGAAAGAATACAGAAAGACTCTCGTAATTGCAAACTATTAATTAAAGCCTCAAAAATATTAACCGATATCCATTTAGGTGATAGTATAGCAGTAAATGGTATCTGTCTTACAGTTACTCATTTCAATCATCAAGCCTTTACAGTTGATGTAATGAATGAAACATGGAGTCGAACAGCTCTTACTCTATTAAAACATGGAAGTGAGGTGAATCTAGAAAGAGCCTTATCTGTCAACGGTCGACTTGGAGGTCACGTCGTTACAGGACACATTGATGGTACAGGAAAAATCTCGTCAATAAAAAAGGATGATAATGCTGTATGGTATCAAATCAACACACAAAAAGAAATTTTAGATTTAATAGTTGAAAAAGGATCTATTACAATTGACGGCATTAGTCTAACTGTAGCTAAAGTCTCCAAAGTAAACTTTTCAGTATCTGTTATCCCTCATACCTTGGAACAAACCATTCTCAAGAGTAAACAAGTCGGGAGTACAGTAAATCTTGAAAATGATATCTTAGGTAAATATGTTCAAAAACTGATGGATAACTCTCCAAAATCAGAAATATCTAAGGAACTATTATATCAAAATGGATTTTAGCAGAAAGGATGATCAGTCAATGGAATATCGAAAAATACAAGAAGCATTAGAAACATTGCAGAAAGGACGACTTGTTCTTGTTATAGATGACAAGGATAGAGAAAACGAAGGAGACTTAATTTGTTCCGCACAAGCAGCTACAACAGAAAATGTTAATTTCATGGCTACTTATGCCAAAGGATTAATTTGTATGCCTATGAGCGAACGTTTAGCTAATCAATTAATGCTTTCACCTATGGTTGAAAACAATACAGATAATCATAAGACTGCTTTTACCGTTTCAATTGATTATAAAGAAACGACCACAGGTATTTCTGCAGAGGAAAGAGGACTGACCGCACGTATGTGTGTAGCTGAAGATATAAGACCCTCTGATTTTCGCAGGCCAGGACACATGTTTCCTTTAATTGCAAAAAAAGGGGGTGTTCTAGAAAGAAATGGACACACAGAAGCAACTGTTGATCTATTAAAATTAGCAGGACTAAAAGAGTGTGGCCTATGTTGTGAAATAATGAATCATGATGGCAAAATGATGAGAACAGATGATTTAATTCAGTTCTCGAAGAAACACAATATTCCACTAATCACCATCAAAGAATTACAAGAATATAGAAAGGTATATGATCAGCTGGTAGAACGAGTTTCAACTGTCAATATGCCTACTAGATACGGTAATTTCAAAGCAATTAGCTACATAGATAAACTAAATGGGGAACATCATCTTGCTCTTATTATGGGAAACATAGAGGACGAAGCCAATGTATTATGTCGGGTCCACTCTGAATGTTTAACAGGAGATGTTTTAGGCTCTTTACGGTGCGATTGTGGACAGCAATTCGATAAAGCTATGAAAATGATTGCTGAGAATGGTTCGGGTGTCTTACTTTACTTACGACAGGAGGGACGAGGAATTGGACTTATCAATAAATTAAAAGCCTATCATTTACAAGATCAAGGAATGGATACGCTTGATGCCAATCTTGCATTAGGCTTTGAAGGTGATTTAAGAGAATATCATATTGGAGCACAAATGCTTAAAGACCTGGGACTACAGTCACTTCATTTACTGACAAATAATCCTGACAAAGTTGAACAGTTAGAAAAATATGGAATTACCATTTCCAGTAGAATACCAATCGAAATAGAAGCCAATCCTTACGATAGTTTTTATTTAGAAACAAAGAAAAATCGAATGGGTCACATTTTAAATATGGAGGAAAAATAAATGAACACTTATGAAGGTAATTTAGTAGCAAACAATATTAAAATCGGTATTGTTGTAGCGAGATTTAATGAATTTATAACTTCAAAATTATTATCTGGAGCACTAGATAATCTCAAAAGAGAAAATGTAAACGAGAAAGATATCGAAATAGCCTGGGTTCCAGGAGCTTTTGAAATACCACTGATTGCATCAAAAATGGCAAAAAGTAAAAAATATGATGCAATTATCTGCTTGGGAGCTGTCATTAGAGGTAGTACAAGTCATTATGATTATGTATGTAGCGAGGTATCTAAGGGAATCGCCCAAATCAGTTTAAATAGCGAAATCCCAGTTATGTTTGGCGTTCTAACGACAGATACAATTGAACAAGCCATAGAGCGAGCTGGCACTAAAGCAGGAAATAAGGGTTCTGAGTGTGCACAAGGAGCTATTGAAATGGTCAACCTAATTCGCACATTAGACGCATAGAACAGACTCTACTTTTAAACGAATAAAGAAACTAAGCAAAATCGCAATTTAATACTCTATGAAAATCATAGGGCAAACTAGGAAGTCAGTCGCAGATTGGTAAAACACAGCTTCGATGTTACAGACAAAACTGGCAAAATTAGCTCAAAACACTGTTTTGAGATTACATATAAAACTGACGTAGTTTAAAGAGATTTTTGACGATTATTCGGAAGAAAAAAAGTAAATATTTCCACGATAAAACGCATAGAATCAAGTTTTTGAACACCTGATTTTATGCGTTTTTCTGATTTTGAAAATTTTTCCCAGACTTTTTGTACTTTTATACTCAATGAAAATCAAAAAGCAAACTAGGA
>NZ_KV802698.1:139096-152878 GCF_001810785.1 Streptococcus sp. HMSC073F11 | reverse complement strand
GTTTGAAGAGATTTTCAAAGAGTATTAATATTTCCCCAATTCACGAAGACTAGTGTGATTTTCCTGAATGCGTCGGAACATCTTTTCCATATCCGACTTGGTAAAATGCACCAAAACAGGGCGTCCGTGGGGACAGTTATAGGGATTGTCACATTGAGAAAGTTGATAGAGGAGCTGTCTAGCCGAATGGTCGTCAATACGATGATTGGCCTTGATAGATCGCTTGCAGGACATCATAATAGCCAACTCTGCTCGATATTTCTTGATAGAAACTTCCTTGGTCAAAAGGAGCATGTCGCACATCTCATAGATGCCTGATTCAATCTCTTCTTCTGCCATCCAAATAGGATGTTCACGCAGGATAAATTGATTTTCCCCGTACTCTGCTAGGAAGACTCCAACTTCCTCTAAAAGAGGCATTCTTTCCTTGAGACGGAGGGCATCATCCGCTGGAAATTCAAAGATATAAGGCACTAGGAGTTGCTGCTGGCTCTGGTCAACATTGCCAATGCTTTCACGGTACTCCTCGTACTTGACCCGTTCCTGAGCCGCGTGCTGGTCTATGATATAGAGCCCATCTCGCCCTTGGGCAAAGAGATAGGTTCCATGCATTTGCCCGAAAAATTCCAACTCTGGGAAGCTTGATGATTCTTCTCGCTCCAGCTTGTCATAAGCCTTATCAAGACTCGCAAGGTCTAACTCTGGGTGATCTAGCTGATCGTAGTTAGCAGGTTTTCTCTCTGCAAAATGCAGTTTTGCTGGCTTGGTCAATTGATCCAAGGTTTCCTTGGCAAACAAGGTCAAATCCTGTCCTTCATCAGTCAATTCTACCTGATAATCAGCTACTTCAGCTTGACTAGGTCTTGTCGGCTCAGTTTTCTCATAGTAGAGCGTATTTTCTTTGAGTGGGAGAATGGTCTGCTCCACCTTTTGACGATTACGCACGGTCGATTTGGCAAGATTTTCCAAGGCATCAGGTATCAAAGTTTGCTCCTTGAGACTATTAGAAATAGCTTCTGAGACCAGGGTCATCAGTTCTTTTTCCTTGGAAATCCGCACCTCTTGCTTGGTTGGATGCACATTGACATCCGCTAGATAAGGGTCAATATGGATATGAATAACAGCCAACGGAAAGCGTCCCACCATGAGCTTACTTCCGTAACCATCTAAAATAGCACGATTGAGTAGGAAATTCTTGATATAACGACCATTGATGAAGAGACTGATATAATTGCGATTGGCCCGAGTTAACTCAGGCAAGGACACAAAGCCAGAAATTTCGAAATCAAGGTCAGAATTCTCAATTTCAATCATCTTCTTGGCGCTAGCTAAACCGTAAATCCCTGCGATTGCTTGGCGCAGTTGACCAGTCCCAGCTGTCCGCGTCATTTCCTTACCATCACTAATCAAGCTAAAAGAAATCTCAGGATGGGCCAAGCCCAGACGATTGACAATATCAATGATATGAGACAGCTCCGCTTGCTGACTCTTCATATACTTGAGACGGGCAGGCGTGTTGAAAAAGAGGTCTTCCACACAAACCTTGGTTCCCACAGGACTGGTCGCTGGGATGATTTCCTCTACTTCTCCTCCACGCGCGACGAGCTTGGTCCCGTGACTAGCACCATCTACCGCCGTTAGCAGAGTTAAGACACTAACAGACGCTATAGAAGGAAGGGCTTCACCACGAAAACCAAGCGTCCGAATCCGAAAAAGATCCGCTTGATTTTTGATCTTACTAGTCGCATGGCGGCGCAGGGCCAATTCCACCTCATCGTGGGCAATTCCATGACCATTATCTGTAATTTGAATTTTCTTGAGACCAGCTTCCTCAATCTCAATGATAATCTGACTAGAGCCCGCGTCAATGGCGTTTTCTACCAGCTCCTTAACAACGCTAGCAGGACGCTCAATGACTTCCCCAGCCGCGATCTGGTTTGCCAACACCTCTGGCAATTCAATAATATGAGACATCTTTCAGCCCCTTTCTGTATCTATTTTCCTAGAAATTGATTAGTGCTATTATACCATATTTCAGATAGGACAGAAAAGCTCCACCACATAGGAACCAAATCCCTCCACATAGACAAAGTCCCTTGCAAGGGTCTGGAAAATAGTGTTTAATAAAGATATACAGGAAGTGATCACAACCTTGTATAACTAAAAAGGAGAGAAATTTATGAAAGTAGAACTACAGATTAGTGAGACTTACAAGGAGGAAAAACTGATTGTCCAAGCACCTCATCCGACAGATAAAGTCCAGAAAGTCATCGAGTTCGCAGAAAATCTTGACCAAAAAGAAACAATTAAAGGAAAGATTGATGATCAGGTCTATCTAGTTAAGATTGGTAAGATACAACGCTTCTATATCGAGAATCGGAAGGTTCTAGCAGAAACAGCAAGTCAGACCTACAACATTGATTTGCGACTCTATCAGGTCCTTGAAATTCTGCCAACCAATTTTATCCAAATTTCCCAATCAGAAATCATCAATATCGATTCCATCTCTCATCTCAAGCTCACGCCCAACGGTCTGGTAGAAATTTTCTTGAAAAACGAAAGCTTCACCTACTCTTCACGCCGTTACCTAAAAACCATCAAGGAGAAATTAGAACTATGAAAAAACAAATTTTCCACGACGCAACTGCTGGTGTCCTCATCGGCCTCATCCTCTCTATCATCTTTTCACTTATGTATTCCCCAAATACCTACGCACCGCTAAATCCCTACTCTATCATCGGCCAAGTGATGGCTCAGCATCAGGTTCACGATGCCCTGATCTTGCTCTACTGTACTCTTATCTGGGCGGCTATCGGTATTCTCTTCAACTTTGGAAAGCGATTATTCAGCCGTGACTGGAGCTTGCTCCGTGCTACTCTGACTCATTTTTTCCTCATGCTAGTAGGCTTTATCCCATTAGCAACCCTAGCAGGTTGGTTCCCCTTCCACTGGATTTTCTATCTCCAGCTCATACTTGAGTTCGCAATTGTCTACCTCATCATTTGGACTATTTCCTATAAAAGAGCATCAAAAAAAGTGGACCATATCAATCAACTCTTGGAGCATAAAAAGTAAGAGTGCTGATAAAACCACTTGGAATAATAAAAAAGCCAAGCCTAAGCTTAACTTTCTAACTCATACAAATCCGCAATAATTGCAGCCACATGCTTGATATCTCCCAGCATGCCCCGCATTTCAAAGTCAGCCAAGACAGGGAAACCAAAACGTTGACTGTATTGCTTGGCTGTCAGGCAGTATTGGTTATTAAAGTTACGATTTCCTGAACCAACCACACCAAAACACTTACTAGCATTGTCACCATAGGCGATAAAATCCCCCACTGGTGTTGTCAAAATCTCGACATCTCCGTTATCCACGCCATTCCCACCTTCTAGGTAGGTCGGTAGAAAGGCGACGTAAGGGTGGTCCATTTCATAGAAATCGTGACCTTCCTTGACCAAATCCTTGATATGAATCTTTTGAACCTCTATTCCCTCGTACTGGGACAAGAGATAATCTTTCAAGCGCGTCACAAAACTCTCAGTATTGCCACTCAAACTAATATAAACTAAAGAAATTGTCTTCATATTTTCCTCCATGATTTTATTTTTAATCGAAAAAGAACTACCAAGATTGTAACTTGATAGCTCTTTTTTGTCAATACTTAAGCAAGATCTTCTGTTTCCTCTTCTTCTGCCAAGGCTTTTTGTTGACGCCACATCTTATAGAAGACAAGGGCTAGGAAAAGAACATTTATGACGATATAGAAAATGCTAACAGCTTTTGAACCAATACTCATTGTCAAACGCATGGTCTCATCTTGAAGCAACTGCACAGCGTCTTGCAAAGTCACATAGGTATAAATTGAACCAATAATAGCTAACAAAACATAGCCAACATAAGTATAGTTTGCATATTGCAAATTCTTACGAACAAGGAAGACAATAGCTACTACCACTAAAATAGCAGATAGCACAATCAAGACCATATTAAAAATAGAATGAGTTGATTCTGCTACTCTATAGGTGTAATTAAGCTGGTCTTCTAATTGCTGAGCACTGACCCCTGCAACTTGTTTCTGAGCGGCACGAAGAGCTTCTTTGTTAGGTAAGGGACTCAACATTCCAAACAGAGACATAGCTGAAATAAGAGCAGACAAGATTAGCAAGACCCATAGATAAATCGGTTTCTTTTTCATGATAGAACCTCCTGATATTATTATTTATATTATAGCACCTTTTGTAAAGGAATACAAATATTATAGTGTCGTTTCTACCTGTTTTCGGTAGGCTTTTGGCGATTTTCCGCACAATTTTCGGAACACTTTATAGAAATATCCCACGTTACTGTAACCAACGGCATAACAAATATCTTCGATACTGTCACTGGTTGAAAGCAAAAGTTGCTGGGCAGCCTTAATACGTTGTTTATTGAGCAATTCAGCGAAGGTCGAATTGGTTTCTCGCTTAATCAACTGCCCCAGATAGACAGGATTGATAAAGAGATCCTTACTGATATCCTTGAGAGAAAGTTCTTTCTGATAATCACGCCCAATGACTTCTAGCACACTGACCACATTCTCATTCATACGATATTGCCCAAAAAATCGGGTCAGAGTTTCCTTGATATAAAGAACCAATTCATCGAAGGTTTGAATAGCATGAATGGTTTTGACAATGTCCGTCATATCATCAGCTTTGAGGTGTTCAAACAAGTGGAAGACATCCATGACAAACTGGATAAAAAGCTGTTTGGTAATCGGAACACGCGGTGTATTTTCAAGAACCACCTTCTCCAAGAGATTTAACTCTTCTACGATTTGATTGAGATTTCCCTGAATGATAACCCTATAAATCGGTTCGTAATAGGCAAAGAGACTCTGAGACTGTTGTAGATTTACAGAGCCATAAAAGAGGGCTTTCTCAGCATTCAGCTTCCAGCGTTCAAAGTGTTCTTGATAAGGAGCTTCAAAGGGAGTAACGACTAAACCATCTAGGGGTTGATCAGAAATGAAAATCTGCCAGTCTTGACCCAAGACATAGTAGGGAATAGTGAAAGAGCCTTGTTTTTCCTTGGATAGGCCTATCCACCAATTCTCCTTATCCCCTAAATAACTAACAAATCCATCCTCATCTAAATCTTGACTAAGGGTCTGACTTTTCTTCCCTCTCTCGCCGAGCTGACCTGCAATCTTCTCCAGCAGATTTCCCAACTCTACCTTATCAACAGGTTTGACCAAATAGTCCACCACACTAAGGTTCATTGCTCTTTTTACATAATCAAACTCCTGATAACCTGAAAGCAGGATATAGGCAGCATCTGGTAAGATTTCTTTCATCTCCCGAATCATATCAAGCCCTGTTTTGTCGGGCATATTGACATCGGAAATGACCACATCAACAGGATTTTCCTGAACATATTCTAGGGCTTCATCGGCATGACTGGCTGTTGCGACGACCTCCATATCCCACTTATCAAAGGGAATCAAACGTTTCAGACCTTCTGTCACCATGTACTCATCATCTACTAATAATACTTTATACATTTTCTCCCTTTCTACTCATCTTGAATTGTAATACGATACTGAACACCTGCTTGCTCCGCAGACTCTATCGTAATGGCATAGCGGTCCCCAAAATAGAGCACAAAACGCTCATGTACATTGGTAATCCCGATAGACTGCTTTTGATCACTGTAACTGGCTTGGTGTTCAAAATGTCTCTGACTTAATTTTTCTCGAATACTTGTCAGTTTTTCAACCGACATTCCACGGCCATTATCTACCACCAAAATTTCTACAAAACCATCCTGTTTAAGCGCCTTGATGCTAATCACATTATCTGTCCGTCTGTGGTCAACACCATGCGCGAAATAATTTTCTACTAGCGGTTGCAAGGTAAACTTGGGAATCTTCATATTCTCTAACTCTGGATCTATCTTGAAACCATAGGCAATGGACTTGGGATAGCGAACCATGCAGAGATAGCTGTATTTACGGCAAAATTCTAATTCCTGTTTGAGAAGAGTCTCTCTTTCATCAGAAATATTATTACGCAAGAGACTACTGAACTCATAAATGATATCTGCTAACTCATCTTGACTTTGCATGACTGCGTACATACGCAAGAACTCCAGAGTATTGTACATGAAGTGAGGGTTGATTTGCGCCTGCAAGGCCCGCATATTGGCATCTTTTTGACTAAGCTCTAACTGATAAATATCATGGATATTCTTTTCCAAGCGATCCAACATATCATTGGTCGTCTCCGCGATTAGGAGCAATTCCTGATCCTTTTCAAGCGTATCAATGCGAAGACCTTCTTGTCCTTGGGCAATAGCTTGGATGGAATCCACCAGGTCCACTACCTGCTTTTGATAATTAGCAAAAGTCTTCCTCAAAGTCAGATAGAGAATGACAATAAAGAGAAGGCTCAAGCCCACAATCAAAGCAGAGCTAGCCACTGTTCCTTGTAAAACAAAGTTTTTAGGAACTGCCACCTGAACCTGATATCCATGAGAGGTAAAACCGACAAACCAGTTCTCATGTTCCCTATTGACCCTCTCACCAATATGAAAAATCTCCGTATCAAATGGTGATGTTACAGTCACAGCCATCGGGATATGACCTCGGGTATTGTCAATGGCATGATATAAGACTTCTGGATCCAAGGAGATGTAAATCACTCCTATAGATTGATCCGTTGCTGGGTCCAGAACTGGAATGCCAAAACTATTGGCCTCTGGTTTAAAGGCCTCAGCAGGCAAGATATGACCACTTCTTTTATCCCTTGTTGAAACATAAACTTCTTTAAAATCCTGCAAGACGATTGCAACACCCGTTATAGAGTCATTTTGAACATAAAGATCATCAATGTTTTCATACAGAGAGATAGAAGTTGACGAAGCTGCTTGATGCTCCAATAGCCAATAAAAATACTCAGAAGTTGACAAGCTAAAGTACTTATAAACCCCTTGTATCCGGTCTTGATTGGCTACTAAATCTTGCGCCAGTTGGGCTGACTCCCGATAATAATACTCCACCTCATCGACTGTTCGAGTGGTTACACGTTGGGCTACTCTTTGAGCTTCCTTTTCCCGTGAATCCCAGTCAGCGTAAGAGAGTAAGATTGCAAAACTCGCAATAATAATCATCATAACTGAACTGTAGGTTCTTAGAAGCGTATGTAGCCAAAACTGCTTCATTCTATTTTGTCGCCAATTTTTCATGGATACTTTCATAGACCGGTTCCAACATATCACTGATAAAGAAATGCCACATCCCAATTCCTACAAAGAAAAGTAGGGCAGGCATATAGTAACCAATTGCCACAAGTAGCACTGTCCCAAGGAGAACCTTGGCCACAGCCGCTAGGCTCATAAAGATGCCAATCAAGGATAGTTTGAGACTATTTCGATAAGACAAGTCAAAATAAACTTGTAATTTCAAAGATACTGTATAAGCCAAAAACAGCAGGGCAACTACTAGAACATTCAAAAAGGTCGCAATCAAATGAATAATAGTCTGATGAGGCAATTGCACCAAGAGATACAGGCCATAGACCAAAACTAGATCCACCCCTAAAAAGCTATAGAAAATCAGGTTGCTTGAGACGAAATTTTGCTTATAAAGAGACCACGCCTCCTTCAAACTGTATTCCCGAAAGCTGTAACCATGTTCTGCATACAGGCTCATCAAGGTAGCACTAGCCGGCGCTAGACCAAGGATAATCCCTCCTGCTAAAGTTAATAACCAAAAGAAGGCTGTCGCAATCATCCCTAAAAAGAAACGATTAAAGACAAAGTCTAAAAATCTACCCATGATATCTCCCTAAAAATAACTATGAAACTATTATATCATATTTCAAGCGTTTTCAAAAACTTCTAGTATCCATTTACAATCCCATCAAACCATGGTAAAATGAGAATTGTGAAAAAATTATCAGGAGACAATTCATGAAGAAATCTATCTTAACTACACTTCTTTTTGCAGTTCTTTACTTCCTCTGCATGGGGATTGGTGTCCTTTTGGGCAATCTCTTTGACCAAACTGGAAACATGTTTTATGCGCCTGCCTT
The DNA here is from genome assembly GCF_001810785.1 of Streptococcus sp. HMSC073F11. Lineage (GTDB taxonomy): Bacteria > Bacillota > Bacilli > Lactobacillales > Streptococcaceae > Streptococcus. The sequence goes on along the minus strand of NZ_KV802698.1, from coordinate 144,803 downwards.
TACTGCCCTTGTCGGCGGTAGCGTCTATATGATCCTAGTCGCAAAAATTCCGCGCTTTGGAGCCATTACCACTATCGGCCTTGTCATGGCCTTCTTTTTCTTGGGATCTAAACACGGTGCTGGTGCCTTCCTTCCTGGAATTATCTGTGGCCTCCTAGCAGATGGAGTAGCTCATTTAGGAAAATACAAGGACCAAACAAAGAATTTCCTTTCTTTTATTCTCTTTGCCTTTAGCACATCAGGACCAATTCTAATCATGTGGATTGCGCCCAAAGCCTATATGGCAACCCTTCTAGCAAGAGGAAAATCACAAGAATATATCGACCGTATCATGGTTGCGCCAAACCCTGGAACCATCCTTCTATTTATCGCAAGTATTGTCATCGGAGCTCTAGTGGGTGCCTTGATTGGACAAGCCTTGAGTAAAAAATTGGCACAGAAAATCTGATTACTAAAAAAGAGCCAGGCGGCTCTTTTTTATTTATGGCTCAATTTCTTGGTCAAGAAATCTCCCAAGAATTGGATTGCAAAGATAATCAAAATGATAATAATGGTTGCCAAAATGGTCACATCGTGATTGTAGCGGTTAAATCCATAAGCGATGGCTACGTTACCGATACCACCAGCTCCAACCGCACCAGCCATAGCTGTTTCCCCAACAAGGGAAATCAAGGTCACAGTCGTCACACGGATCAAATCTGGAAGACCTTCTGATAGGTAAACACCTACGATATCCCAGAATGTCGCTCCGCTAGCTTGAGCCGCCTCAATGACACCACCATCCAATTCAGCCAAGACAACCTGCACCTGACGGGCAAAGAAGGCAAAGACTGCAAAAGATAGCGGTACGATAGCCGCATTTGGACCAATGCTTGTTCCTACGATTAGATGAGAGAAGGGTGACAAGACTGCCAAGAGAATGATAAATGGTACCGCACGGAAAATAGAGGTAATCTTATCCAAAATCCAAAAAACAACTTTATTTTCCAAAACACCTCCTGGCGCTGTTAAGACAAGGAAAAGACCTGCCACTAGCCCCAAGAAACCTCCGATGATGAAGGAAAGAACTGTCATATAGAGGGTTAAGTAGATGGCTGTTCCCCAGCCTGCTTGACCAGCCCAGCCCATCTTATAGACATTTGGTAAATAGGTTTGAATCAATGATTCCATCTTACTGTCCTCCCTTCAATACTTTTAGCTGTACGCCTGCTTGACGAATGGCTTCTTGAGCGCCTGCTAGCGCTGCTTTTTCACCAGACAGTACCACAACCAATTCTCCAACAGGAGTACCATCGAGAATTTCGATATTCCCATAGAGAATATTAGCCGTTACTTGGTAATGCTTGTACAATTCATTCAAAAGTGGCTCGTCTGTTGAAGCACCTGCATACTTGAGTTGCACTAAAAGACTGTTTTCAGACAGATGTTGCACAATTTCTTGCTTCTCGATTTTGACCATGGCTTCGTCAATACCTGTAGCTGTTGAGATAAAGTCTTGAGTCAAAGGTTGTTTAGGGTCTGAGAAGATTTCAAGAACACTGCCCTCTTCAATCAAATGCCCATCCTGCATAACTGCCACACGGTTGGCAATGTCTTTGACAATCTGCATTTCATGCGTAATCAAGACAACAGTCAAGCCTAATTTTTGATTCAAATCTTGCAACAAGGCCAAAATCTGCTTGGTTGTCTTAGGATCAAGGGCAGAAGTTGACTCATCTGAAATCAAGATTTTTGGATCATTTGCCAAGGCACGCGCAATGGCCACACGCTGTTTTTGCCCTCCAGATAGTTGTGAAGGGTAGTTTTCAGCACGATCCGCCAAGCCAACCAAGTTCAACAACTTAGCCACTTTAGCCTTCTTTTCTTCCTTGCTGAGTCCAGAATGTTTAAGGGCAAAGGCTACATTCTCCTCTGCTGTCTTTTGGCTCATCAGGTTAAAATGCTGGAAAATCATTCCGATATCTTGACGTTTACGACGCAACTTCTCGGCCGTCAAGGTGACCTTGCCATCAAAAATCACATCGTCGTCAATGATAATTTTCCCTGCAGATGGTTTTTGCAAGAGATTAATCACCCGTACAAGGGTTGATTTCCCTGCTCCAGAATATCCAACGATTCCGTAGATATCCCCTTCTTGGATGTGAATAGTCACATCCTTGACCGCTGTGATGGTTCTCTTCTTCTGATGAAAAGTCACATCGATCTGATCTAACTTGATAATGTCTCTACTCATAGCTTCTAATCAGCTCCTCTACTAATTCAATATGGGTGTAGTAATCGGCGATTCGCACGTTCTCATCTCCACCGTGGTCTCGGCTGTTGGCATTTCCTAGACCGAAGGCCACCATTGGCACCTCTAGGGCGTCAAATACCGTATGCATAGGCCCTGTCCCAGCTGTCGTCGGCAAGACTGAAACGCCCTGTGGATAGAATTTCTTGGCCAACTCGATCACATTGAGAATGGCTGGTGCGCTCATATCGCTTCGATAGCTCATCTCTCCCAAGGTATAGTATAATTCTACCTTATCAAAGCCATTTTTGTCTAGCTGTTTCCGAATTTTTTCCAGAACATCATGCGGTTCTAAGCCAGGAACCAAACGAACCTCTAGCTTAGCACTGGCTTCTGCTGGCAAAATCGTTTTGACTCCTTGTCCTTGATAACCTGACTGGATCCCTTCGATATTAAGGGCTGGCTCGAAAAAGAATCGTTTTAGAAAGGCTGCGCGGTCCTCTTGTAAGAGAGGCAATTCCAAACCATAAATCTGGCTGATTTCCCCTGGATTGCGTTGAGCATAGGTATCCACCAAGGCCAATTCCCGTTCATTTGGTTCTTGAACTTCTTCGTACAAACCTTCAACCAAGATACGACCATCTGTGGCACGAAGAGACTGTAAGGCTTGAAGGAGGTACCAGGGAGCTGATTCCACAACCCCACCATAACTAGAATGGATATCCACATCAGCGCTTTTCACCTTGGCATCAAAGGTCACAATCCCCTTATTTCCACCAGAAATTTCCAGCTGTTCCAAGGCATTTTTGGTTCCTTGTTCCCAGACCAACAAATCTGCGCCACGGAGTTTATCCGCATGTTTTTCCAGATACTTATCTAGGTCTGTCGAAGCTGATTCCTCCGCTCCCTCCATGATAAAACTGATATTGACAGGCAAATCATCATGGTGCTGCATGTATTTTCTCAAAGCACTCAAACGAGCTGTGATATGACCCTTATCATCGTCAACCCCACGCCCATACATGAAGCCATTGCGGACCGAAAGCGTAAAGGGATCCTCTGTCCAAACCTGATCCCCATCCGCTGGCACAGTGTCATAGTGGTTATAGAAAATTAGGGTCTTGGCATCTGGACGCGAACTCTTGAAATGCGCCATGACAAAGGGTGCCGTGTAAGTCTCATCAATCTCCACTTCAGCCCCAACACGCTTGAAAATCTCACCCAGATAGTTGGCAACTTCTTTGAGACCCACCTGTTGGGCAAAGACCGACTTCTTAGAAATCAAGGTACGCAAAACCTCAAAATAATGCTGGGCCACATGATCCTTTTCAAATTTTTCAATCTGTTCTTGTTCGCTAGGAAAAACCATTTTCTCTCTACCTTTCTATGAACCTATAGTCTTCTTTACAATCCATGCTCTATACAAAAGCAAGAGGTGGAATTTTCTCTCCCACCTCCCTGTTTCTTATTACCAAACTGGTTGATCCAAACCGTCTGATGTTTCTTCGATAACTTTTTTCACTTCATCTGTGTGGTAAGCTGCGATCACTTTCTTGATAGCATCAGCCTTAGGTGATGTTTCCCAATCTTTTTTCGCAACGATGATGTTGTACCATTGTTTTGAATTTTCATCAGCTTGTTCTTTGAAAAGTGCTTTCTTGTAGTCCAATTTTGCTTCTGTAACGAAGGTATTGTTTACAACAGCAGCGTCAACTGATGACAATGAACGAGCTGTTTGGCTAGCGTCCAATTCAGTGATTTTCAAGTTCTTTGGATTCTCTTTGATGTTAGCAACTGTTGCAAGAGCAGTTCCTGAAACGTCCAATTTAATCAAGCCAGCTGATTGAAGCAAGTAAAGCGCACGGCTTTCGTTTGTAGCATCGTTCGGTACAGCGATTTCTCCGTTTGCTGGGATATCTTCTACTTTAGTGTACTTGTTGTCACTTCCATTCAAACCTGAGTAAAGGCGGATTGGAGAGATGTAAGTATCTGCAATCGCTACAAGGTCTTTCCCGTTTTCTTTGTTCCAGTTGTTCAAGAAGTTATAGTGTTGGAAAGCGTTCAAGTCTACTTCGCCATCAGCAGTTGCCTTATTTGGTTGTGAGTAGTCTGTGAACTCTGTAAATTTCAAGGTAATGCCGTCTTTTTTAACTAATTCTTGGATTTTGTCCCAACGTTTTTCTTCAGAACCGCTACGGTTAACCGTTGCGATTTTGATAGTTGTTGCGTTGTCTGCTTTCTTGTCTGAATTTCCGCAAGCTACAAGTGTAAGACCTGCTACTGTAGCGATAGCTGCTACGCCTAACCATTTTTTGATTTTCATGATTCTTTCTCCTTTAAAAATAATACCGTAATAGTATCTCATACTTTATTTGATTTCGCAAATTGTTAATAGATAGGAAGACCTATAGTTTGAAACTATATAACTACAGAATGGAAAATCATCCATCTACCAGAGAATGGATGATTTAAAAATTTATTTAATATCAGCTTCTGCTGGCAGATAAGAACCGCCAAAGAACTGTTGAGATAGCTTTTCAAGGGTTCCATCTTTATATAATTCTTGGATGCGTTTGTCCACAAATGCCTTCAACTCATCTTGACCTTTGGCAAGAAGTGGGTATACGTAAGGTTGTTGGTCGCTTGGAAGTTCGATAACTTTCAAGTTATCCAAACCTTGGTCCTTGATGACTGTCTCTACACCGATTTTATCAAAAATCTTGTAGTCAAATCGGCCATCACTCAAACGTACCATGATTTGTTGGAAGTCCCCTTTAACGTAGTTAAGGATAGTTGGGTTATCTGAGTGTTGTTTGTTGTAGTCTTCTAGCTGTTTAGCAGATGTTGTTCCTTGAACAACTTCTGTTGATTTTCCACCGATATCATCAAACGATTTGATGCTAGAGTCATCTTTTTTCACTACAAGAACGTTAGGGTTTTTAGCAGTTGGAGCTGCATAAAGGTATTTTTCAGCACGTTCTTTAGTGTAGCTGATGTTGCTAACAGCCATTTGGTAACGATCAGCATCAAGTCCTGCAAAAACACCTGACCACTCTGTCTTCTCAAACTTGACAGTATACTTGTCAGAATCTTTAAAGATAGCGCGAACCACTTCAATCTCGTAACCAGTCAATTCGCCATTTTCTTCATAGTTGAATGGTTTTGGTGTAGCATTAGTTGCAACGATAATTTCTTTCTTGCTAGCTACTTCTCCTTCTTTCTTAGCACCACCTGAGCAAGCTGCTAGTACACCTGCAGCAACAAGCCCTAGGGCAGCAAGAGATGAGTATTTAACGATTTTTTTCATGTCATTTCCTCCAAAATAGAATACCTTATAATCTTAACAGAAAAAGACCATTTGCGCCATTATATGATATCTATATCTGTGATAGGTTTTCTTTATGGCTGATTTATACTCAATGAAAATCAAAGAGCAAACTAGAAAGCTAGCCGCAGGCTGTACTTGAGTACGGCAAG
>NZ_KV802698.1:118083-138996 GCF_001810785.1 Streptococcus sp. HMSC073F11 | reverse complement strand
TACGGCAAGGTGAAGATGACGTGGTTTGAAGAGACTTTCGAAGAGTATTAAAAGACCAAACGTAAAACTGCAATTAAGACCACTCCAAAGAGAACTGTTCCGACTAGATTGCGGTAACGAAAGGCCACCCAAGCCGTTGGAAAGACTGCTAAGAAGTCCAGCCATTTGATTTGAGGAAGGCTACCAACCTTGCCTGTCACTACACTTGAAAGAATCAAGGCAAAGATAATAGAAACGGGCAAGAATTTCAAAAAACGCTCAACGATAGCAGGCAAGCCCTTATACTTGACCAAGATGAAGGGAATCATACGGGGAATCCACGTCACCAAGCCAGAGAAAACAACTGCTAATAAAAGATACTTACTGACCATCTAAAACCACCCCCATGCTACAACCAAGTAGCGTCGCAAACAGAACAGCTAGCGACTGAGACACCACTGTCAAGAGTAAAAAGAAGGACACAGCAACAACTGCTAAAATAATAAACAGATTGCGAACAGGAATCCGTCTTTGCATAATCTGGAATTGCGAAGCAAAAATTCCGATAAACATCCCAACAAGAGCAAAATCTAAACCAAAGATCTCTGGATTTGGCAGCAGGCCACCTAGAGCCGTTCCAACCACTGTTCCCACAAACCAAGCCACATAACTGTTGAGATTATTTCCGTGCATCCACATAGGATTGACCTTGTCTGTATGGGCCAATTCGCCCATCAAAACGCCATAGGTCTCATCCGTCAAGAGACTAGACATACCGATATTTTGCCAGAGACTGGTATGACGGAAATAGGTCGACGCATGCAAGCTCAACAAAAAGAGACGCAAATTAATCAAAAAGACCGTCATAGCAATAGCTGCCACAGGTGCTTGAACCGCAATCAGTGCCAGCATGGCAAACTGGGCACTCCCGGCATAAACAAAGAGGCTCATCAAGCCCATCTCAACAGGTGTCACATAGGGCGCACCGATAATCCCACAGGCCAGCCCGATACTGATATAACCAAGGGCCGTTGGCATGGCTGCCTGCGCCCCCTCCCAAAATCCTTTTTCTTTCATCTTTCTCCTCGTATTGTCTTAATAATACTCAATGAAAATCAAAGAGCAAACTAGGAAGCTAGCCGCAGGTTGCTCAAAACATTGTTTTGAGGTTGCAGATAGAAGCTGACACGGTTTGAAGAGATTTTCGAAGAGTATAAGTAGGCTGAAAAGGCTCCAGCCACAGCATGGACTATTATAACACATTCAGGAAAGAGAAAAAAGTCTGCTGATTGTAATCAGACAGACTCCATTTTATTCCATAGTATCAAAGGCAAGACTTGGTTTGGCATTGAGGTCCAAGTTTGCAAAATTTTCTTTGTTCCACTCGCTGACGCTGGCATAGGCAATCATTCCTGCATTGTCTCCACAAAGACGCAGTGGTGGGATGATGACCTTGACATCTGTGATTTCGGCCGCTAGGCGTTCTCTGAGACCTTTATTGGCTGCCACGCCACCTGCCACAACCAGGGTTTTAACAGGGTATTTTCCCAAGGCCTTCTTGGTTTTTGCCATAAGAATATCCAAGACAGCTGCTTGAAAGGAAGCACACAAATCCTCTGTGGACAAGCTTTCTCCCTTTTGCTCGGCATTGTGGTGAAGATTGATAAAGGCCGATTTCAAACCTGAGAATGAAAACTCCAGATTATCTTCCTTAATCATGGCACGAGGGAAATCATAAATATCCTGTCCCTGATGAGCTAGCTCGTCAATCTCACGACCAGCAGGATAGGTCAAACCCATGACACGGCCAACCTTATCATAGGCCTCACCAACCGCGTCATCTCGCGTTTCCCCAACAATCTTGTAGTCACCAGCCTCCGAAACATAAACCAACTCTGTGTGCCCACCGCTAACCAAGAGGGCTAGCAAGGGAAACTCCAAAGGCTCCACACTCTGAGCTGCCATAAGGTGACCAGCCATGTGGTTAACGGGAATCAGCGGAAGTCCATGAGCCCAAGCAAAGGCCTTGGCAGCTGACAAACCAACTAGTAAGGCTCCGACCAAGCCTGGTCCGTAGGTGACCGCAACAGCTGTCACATCCTCTTCGGTTATTCCTGCTTCTGCTAGTGCCTCCTCGATGCAGGCTGTAATGATCTCGACATGGTGGCGACTGGCTACTTCTGGCACTACGCCCCCGAAACGTTTGTGACTCTCAATTTGACTAGCAATGACATTGGACAAGAGCTCATCGTCGTTTTTCAAGACGGCGACACTGGTCTCATCACAGGATGTCTCAAATGCTAAAATATATCTATCCTTCATCTATTTCTCTCTTCATGATGATGGCGTCCTCGACTGGATCATGGTAGTAGGCCTTTCGCTCAGCAATGACCGCCATCTTTTCTTTCTTGTAAAATGCTTGCGCTCGTTGGTTTGACTTTCTGACTTCGAGGAAAATCTCCTTGTCTGCCGGCAATTGAGCAAACAAGGCCGAGGCAATTCCCTGCCCCTGATAGATTTGTTTGACAGCGATTTGCAGGACCTCTGCTTCAAATAGATTCTCCTGCACAGCTAGAAAGCCAATCACTTCCGCCCCATCATAAGCCAGAGCATACCAAGTCTGGTCTTGGGACAGGTCTGCTTGGATTTGTTCCAGCCTCCAAGGACTGACTGGGTAAACAGCTGCCATGACAGCGTAGATGGCTTGAGCCAAGTCAGGTTGCTGTTGGATTCGTTTGATTTCTATCATAGGCGTTTAATGTAAGACTCGCCAGACTCAGTATGGTTCTTGAGCCAGTTTTCCTCAGCTTCGACACGCTTGAGATAGTTAGGCACAAAATTATGCAAGGAGTCTGCTTCCTTATCCCAGGCCAAAAGAGCAAGATTGGCTACATTAGGCAAGGTTTCTTTGAAATTAGTCCTTGGCAAGTGTTCTTGAATTTGCTCCACAAAGGGGCCAACTTCTCCGACAAAGGTTACCTGACTAGCACCCTTGATTAGCTCGATGACTCGCTCAAAAGGCAGGTGCGCTTCTGGCATAACAGGTTTGGCATTTTCATAAAATCCTGCATAAACATTGTTGCGACGCGCATCCATCAAAGGAACGAACAAGCCTTCTTGTTGGTATGGCACCAGAGCCAAGAGGCTAGACATACCAACCAACTCGATGTTCAGAGTGTGAGCTAAGGTCTTGGCAGTTGCTACCGCAATTCGCAAGCCTGTGTAGCTACCAGGCCCTTCCGCTACCACGATTCGGTCCAAATCCTTGGGCGTCCAGTCCAAACTTGCCATCAAAAAATCGATGGCAGGCATGAGGGTAATACTGTGATTTTTCTTGATATTAATCGTCGTCTCGGCAAGAACCTGCTTATCCTCTAAAATAGCGAGAGAAAGAGCCTTGCTGGACGTATCAAAAGCTAATACTTTCATAACACATTCCTATCTTTTTGTCTGCTTACTATTATACTACAAAAGCTGGCACATGGGAATTTTCTTTATCCCCAAACAGGAATACCTAGACTTAAACAAAAAATAATTCGCAAATAAATTTCAAAAAAATGTTCACTTTTCCTTTTCTTTTCCGAATATAAAAGTGAACAAGAAAAAAGGAGGAAAGTTCAATGACAAATTTTGACGTTCTTGACAATCAATTTTTATCCTTATCTGAAAATGAATTATCAGATATTGATGGCGGTCTCGCTCCCTTGGTTATCTTTGGAGTAGCAGTATCTTGGAAAGCTATTGCAGGTGGCACAGCACTTGTAGGTTCTGGTTTAGCAGCTGGTTATTTTTTAGGAGGAGATTAATATGATGAAAGATTTGAACAACTATCGTGAAATTTCTAATAAGGAATTGCAAGAAATCAAGGGTGGTTTTGGTGCAGGTGTTGGTATCGCTTTATTTATGGCAGCTTATACCATTGGGAAAGATCTCCGTAAAAAGTTTGGTAAGTCATGCTAGATAAAAGACACATTTTTAGAAGGATAAATTTTATTGTCTTCATCTCTTACAGTTTGATCAGCATTCTCAACGATTTAAACATTACTACTATCCCTTTACCAATTGATCTATCTGTTTGTATTGTTTTATTTTTATGCTTCAACTCTATTTTTGAGCAGAAGAGTCATTAACATAATAAGAATAAATTCTTAAAGCAAACATTTATTCCATTGTCATGTCATTTTAGAAAAATGCAAAGACCACCTCATCTTGATAGAAGGGGTGGAATTTTCGTGTCATGAATCTACTGTCTTTTACCCCCAAACAAAAATGCCCCAGCATGAGCAGGGCATCTAAGCATTTAATCCAAAGTAAAATACAAACCAAACGACATAGGTTACAAGGAGGAGAAAAAGCGAGTAGAGGGTCACAAAGGTAATTTTCCATAAGAACTTGGTTTGTCGTCGTTCCAGTTTGGCAAATAGAAGATTCCCAGCGTAAACGCAAGCAACAAACACAATAAAAGCCACCAAGCGAGCTCCGATAGCAAAAGCAAATAAGTTATACATAGGGCAACCTCCTTGACTTAAAACTATATGGAATTATGACAAGCAATAAATTTCACTTCCATTATCAAGATAACATATTTTCTTTATTTTTGCAAACGCTTACCTTTGAGTGCTTATGTGACTTTCTCGTTTCCGTCTTTTACTAATTTTTCATTTTGTGGTATAATTGAAATAATTGTAACGAATCAAGGTCAATCTAGACACAAAATGGAATGAAATCAAGCAAATCTATGCTAAAAGTTTGGAATAAGCTGACCTGTAAAATAGAAAGGAACTATATGATTTACAAAGTTTTTTATCAAGAAACAAAAGAACGTAGCCCACGTCGTGAAACAACACGCGCACTATACCTAGACATCGATGCTAACTCAGAACTTGAGGGCCGTATCGCTGCTCGCCAACTTGTCGAAGAAAATCGCCCAGAGTACAATATCGAGTATATCGAACTCTTGTCTGACAAATTGCTAGATTACGAAAAAGAAACTGGCGCCTTCGAAATTACGGAGTTCTAATATGGCCTACACTCTTAAACCTGAAGAAGTCGGCGTTTTTGCCATCGGTGGTCTGGGAGAAATCGGGAAAAACACATACGGAATTGAATACCAAGACGAGATTATCATCGTCGATGCTGGGATTAAATTCCCAGAAGATGACTTGCTTGGTATCGACTATGTTATCCCTGACTACTCTTACATAGTCGACAATATCGACCGCGTCAAGGCTGTTTTGATTACCCACGGACACGAGGACCACATCGGTGGGATTCCTTTCCTACTCAAGCAAGCAAATGTCCCTATCTATGCTGGACCGCTTGCCTTGGCTTTGATCCGTGGAAAACTCGAAGAACACGGCCTCTTGCGCAACGCCAAACTTTACGAAATCAACCACAATACTGAGTTGACCTTTAAAAATCTCAAGGCAACTTTCTTTAGAACGACTCACTCTATTCCAGAACCTTTGGGGATTGTCATTCATACTCCTCAAGGGAAAATTGTCTGTACGGGTGACTTCAAGTTTGACTTAACACCAGTTGGTGAACCAGCAGATTTGCACCGTATGGCAGCTCTTGGTGAAGACGGTGTACTCTGTCTCCTGTCTGACTCGACAAATGCAGAAATTCCAACCTTTACCAACTCTGAAAAAGTCGTTGGCCAGTCCATCATGAAGATTATCCAAGGCATAGAGGGACGTATCATCTTTGCATCCTTTGCCTCAAATATCTTCCGTCTCCAACAAGCAACAGAAGCCGCTGTTAAGACTGGACGCAAGATTGCGGTCTTTGGTCGTTCTATGGAAAAGGCCATTGTCAACGGAATCGACCTTGGCTACATCAAAGCTCCTAAGGGAACCTTTATCGAGCCAAATGAAATAAAAGACTACCCTGCAGGCGAGGTTCTCATCCTCTGTACAGGTAGTCAGGGCGAGCCAATGGCAGCCCTCTCTCGTATCGCCAACGGAACCCACCGTCAGGTACAACTCCAACCCGGTGATACGGTTATCTTCTCTTCTAGCCCAATCCCTGGAAACACTACTAGCGTCAACAAGCTGATTAACATCATTTCAGAAGCTGGTGTCGAAGTTATCCACGGTAAGGTTAACAATATCCATACATCTGGACACGGTGGCCAACAAGAGCAAAAACTTATGCTCCGCTTGATTAAGCCAAAATACTTCATGCCTGTTCACGGTGAATACCGCATGCAAAAAGTCCATGCTGGACTTGCGGTGGATACTGGTGTTGAGAAGGACAATATCTTTATCATGAGCAATGGTGATGTGCTTGCCCTTACTGCTAACTCAGCTCGTATTGCAGGTCATTTCAACGCCCAAGACATCTATGTCGATGGAAATCGTATCGGTGAAATCGGCGCAGCTGTCCTCAAAGATCGTCGTGATCTATCTGAAGACGGTGTCGTTCTGGCAGTCGCAACTGTTGACTTCAAATCGCAGATGATTCTATCTGGTCCAGACATCCTCAGTCGAGGCTTTGTCTACATGAGAGAGTCTGGCGACTTGATTCGCCAAAGCCAACGCATCCTCTTCAATGCCATTCGTATCGCACTGAAAAACAAGGATGCTAGCGTGCAATCTGTCAATGGTGCCATTGTCAACGCTATTCGCCCCTTCCTTTATGAAAATACAGAACGTGAACCGATCATCATCCCTATGATTCTCACACCAGATGAAGAATAATACTCTTCGAAAATCAAATTCAAACCACGTCAGCTTCGCCTTGCCGTACTCAAGTACAGTCTTCGGCTAGCTTCCTAGTTTACTCTTTGATTTTCATTGAGTACAAGTCAACAAAACAGCCCCGTTTTCGGAGCTGTTTTTTCTATGCTTTCTTTTGAGATTGAAACTCAATAAAAATCGAAATCAGACTAGAAGGCTAGGCGAAAGCATAACTTAAGTTAGGTGAGCCGAAGCCGACGACGTATCATTTTGATTTTTGAAGAGTTTTAGAAATACTACGATTTTTACCTTCCAAATACACCATCAAAATAGAAATATCTGCTGGGTTTACTCCCGAAATACGACTGGCTTGTCCGATGGTTTCTGGATTGATCAGTTTGAACTTCTGACGGGCTTCGGTTGCGATAGAATCAATATCATCCCAGTCGATATTGGCTGGAATACGTTTTTCTTCCATGCGTTTCATCTTGGCAACCTGATCCATGGCTTTTGAAATATAACCTTCGTACTTGATTTCTGTTTCAATCAATTCGATAATCTTATCATCCAAGTCCTCTGCAGCTGGCCCGATGAAAGCCACCACATCTTGGTAAGAAACTTCTGGACGGCGAAGGAATTCCTTGGCTGTCACCGCATCTGTCAATGGCTTGAAGCCCATCTCCTCAACCTTAGCATTGGTTTCCTTGACTGGCTTGAGTTTGATACTGTCGAGACGCTTCATCTCATTTTCAAATTGATTTTTCTTGATTTCAAAACGCGCCCAGCGTTCATCATCCACAAGTCCAATCTCGCGTCCCATCTCTGTCAAACGCATATCCGCATTGTCATGACGGAGGATGAGACGGTACTCAGCACGACTGGTCAAGAGACGGTAAGGTTCAATGGTCCCCTTGGTCACCAAGTCATCAATCATCACCCCGATATAACCATCACTGCGCTTCAAAATCAACTCAGGCTTGCCTTGGATTTTCAGAGCCGCATTGATACCCGCGATAATCCCTTGGCCAGCAGCTTCTTCGTAACCTGACGTTCCATTTGTTTGACCAGCAGTGAAGAGACCTGAAATTTTCTTGGTTTCCAAAGTCGCACGCAACTGGTGAGGCAAGACCATGTCGTACTCAATTGCATAACCAGTTCGCATCATCTCAGCATTTTCCAAACCTTTGATAGAATGAACCAAGTCACGTTGGACATCCTCAGGCAGACTGGTTGAAAGACCTTGGACATAGACTTCCTCTGTATTGCGCCCTTCTGGCTCAAGGAAGAGTTGATGGCGTTCCTTGTCCGCAAAGCGCACAATCTTGTCCTCAATTGACGGACAGTAACGAGGGCCCACTCCCTTGACCACACCTGTAAACATAGGCGCACGGTGGAGGTTATTTTGGATAATCTCATGACTGGTACCGTTGGTATAGGTCAACCAACATGGCACCTGATCCTTGACATAGTCCTCATCACGTGAAGTATATGAGAAGTGATTTGGCGCTTCGTCCCCTGGCTGAATCTCTGTCACGTCGTAATTAATAGAAGAAGCCTTGACACGTGGAGGTGTTCCCGTCTTGAAACGACCAATTTCGAGTCCTAATTCCTTAAGGTTATCAGCAAGGTTAATAGAAGCTAGGCTATGGTTAGGACCTGACGAATACTTGAGGTCTCCGATGATAATTTCCCCACGTAGTGCAGTCCCTGTGGTCACGATAACGGCCTTTGCAGCATATTCTTGATGGGTAGCTGTACGGACACCGACAACCTTACCATCTTCCACCAAAACCTCATCAATCATGGTTTGACGAAGGGTGAGAGTCTCTTGATTTTCAACTGTCTTGCGCATTTCCTTAGAGTAAAGTTCCTTGTCAGCCTGCGCACGAAGGGCACGCACCGCTGGCCCCTTCCCTGTGTTGAGCATCTTCATCTGGATGTAAGTCTTGTCAATGGTTTTGGCCATTTCACCACCAAGGGCATCAACTTCACGCACGACAATCCCCTTGGCAGAACCACCGATAGAGGGATTACATGGCATGAAAGCCAGCATTTCAATGTTGATGGTCGCAAGCAAGACCTTGCAGCCCATACGGCTGGCTGCTAGGGATGCTTCTACCCCAGCGTGTCCCGCACCGATTACAATAATATCGTATTCTTCAGTAAAATTATATGTCATGTTTCTCTCCTATTCCTCAAGATGAATGTGTCTTAGTTGGCCGTCCCAATCTGGCAGGGCTGTTTTCAAAAAGGCTGGAACTAGATTGATACCCTTAAGCTGATCCAAATCAATCCACTCACAAGGCTGCCTTTTCTCATCTTCCTGCATGGTCAACGGGGCATCCTCAAGCAAGTCCACCAGATAATGAAACTCGATGTTGTGCCAATAGACACCATCTTCTTCAAAACGATTTTCAACCACAAAAGCTAGTTGCTCAGCTTGAGCTTCGACACCCAGTTCTTCCCTCACTTCACGGACTACCGCTTCTTCCGTTCTTTCGTTAACTTGGATGGCACCGCCAATAGTGTAATACTTGCCCTTATCTTTGGTGACTAGGAGCTTGCGATTTTGGACAATCAAGGCTGTCGCCCGAACTCCAAAAACTGTATTTCCTGTTTTTGTCCGAAAGTCTTGTTGAATCATTCTTGTCCTTTCCTCTAAACGACACAAAAACAGTCAAAACTCCAAAGAAGTGCAGGACAAAAAAGCCTGCAACATCCATGAGCTTTGACCATCATTTCTATTGCTTTTATTATTGTAGCAAATTGAGAAAATTTGTCAATCTAAATGTACTGACAAACTTGTCCATCGCGGTAAGCATTGTCAATCAAACCACCACCTAGACACTCTTCCCCGTCGTAAAAGACGACAGCCTGTCCTGGTGTAATCGCACGTTGTGGCTCTGCAAAGATAACCTCTGCCTTGTCTCCTTTGACATGGACGGTCACCTTAGAATCAGGCTGACGGTAGCGGAATTTAGCCGTACATTCGAGCGTAAACTCCTCTGGCATGTCACGAGTAAAGTGAACCTGACTAGCCTCAAGGCTGGTTGACATGAGCGAATCATGGTAGAATCCTTGTCCTACATAGAGAATATTCTTGCTCAGGTCTTTTCCGACAACGAACCAAGGTGCATTGTCACCACCGTGTTGCCCACCGATACCGAGACCGCCACGCTGACCAATCGTATAGTACATAAGTCCTGCATGCTCACCCATATCGCGACCATCCACAGTCATCATGCGACCAGGCTGAGCTGGCAGGTAGTTGCTGAGAAAGTTTTTAAAGTTCTTTTCTCCGATAAAGCAAATTCCTGTCGAGTCTTTCTTCTTAGCAGTCGCAAGGCCTGCTTCTTCTGCTAGTCTGCGAACTTCAGGCTTTTCCAAATGTCCCAATGGGAACATGGTTTTTTGAAGTTGTTCTTGCGAAAGTTGACTGAGGAAATAGGTCTGATCCTTGCCATTGTCCACACCACGAAGCATGTGAACTGTCCCATCCTCATCACGCGCCACTCGAGCATAATGCCCCGTCGCTACATAGTCTGCACCCAAGGTCATGGCATAGTCCAAAAAGGCCTTGAACTTGATTTCCTTGTTGCACATAACGTCTGGATTTGGCGTGCGCCCTGCACGGTATTCCGCTAGGAAATACTCGAAAACGCGGTTCCAGTACTCTTTTTCAAAATTGACAGAGTAGTAAGGAATGCCGATCTGGTCTGCCACCGCAGCCACATCCTTGTAATCTTCGGTCGCCGTACAGACGCCGTTTTCATCTGTGTCGTCCCAGTTCTTCATGAAGATGCCAATCACATCGTAACCCTGCTCCTTGAGAAGAAGAGCCGTCACCGACGAATCAACACCACCACTCATCCCCACAACAACACGTGTTTTAGAGTTATCACTCATGGTAAGTCTCCCATCTATTCGTTTATTTATACCCCTCAAAATTCTATTTACTATGACTTTCAATAGAATTTCTTCGAGTATAGTCTTTTCGTTTGCTTTTAGGACTAGGCAACGAGTCGCAGGCATAACTTGAGTTAGGCAAGACGAGTTAACGACGTAATAAAAGATAAACGAAATGACTAGTTCACGATTGAAGGTCGTGTGTGCTTAACGATTGAAGGTCGCTTGAGCAGTATTCATTATAACATGCTTGGTTGGAGAAGACAAGAAAGAGGCTGATAATCTACCGGCCTCTTTTATAAAATAATCAATCCTTGAACAAAATCCATTGTTGAAATGCTGTTCTAAACCATTAATCGCTCAGATTTCCCAGAATAGAGCTGTCCTAACTATCGAATAGATTAAATCCATACATATCCACGCAATTCTACGTTTAGAGTTGCCATAAAATAAATGTTTTAGGGATATTCTAAATCTTTGACTGCTTAAAATTTTACGTTCTGAAGGATTCTAAAGCTAGAATAGCATAAAAATCATGAAAACTGAACTATTCGAAGCTTCAGAATCATACGATTTCTATAGGAAGTATCTTTTTAGTACGTGTGGTTAGGAGGTGATTTTAGGGAATCTCCCAAAAACAACTGATTTCCTATTTTTATCAATCAAAAATGTTGATAAATGAGTGTTTTAAAATTAAATTTTAAAGGTATCCTTAAATTTAAAGATTTTTGATAAGATTTCTGTATTTTTTACAATTCAATGATTCGATGACATTGTTGGGCTACATAAGCATCGTGGGTCACAATAATGACTGTTTTCCCCTCTCGATTCATCTCTAAGAGAAACTTCAAGACCAAATCTCTATTTTCAGGGTCCAGCGAACCTGTCGGCTCATCGGCTAAAATCAGCTGGCTGGGTTTTAAGATGGCTCTAGCAACTGCAATTCGTTGTTGTTCGCCACCAGACAACTCGGAAACCTTTTGATGCAAAGTAGCTGACAAACCTACTCTCTCTAAAATCTCTTCCACCTTTTTGAGCTTGTCTTTCTTGGACAATTTCACATATTTCAGCGCCAGCATGAGATTGTACTCGACCGTTTCATCATCAATCAGGGCAAAATTTTGAAACAGATAAGAGATATGTTCACGGATTATTGTTTGCGACTTAGCAGAATTGACCGCTAGATTTGTCTGACCAAAAATCTCATACCGTCCGCTATAATCACCATCTATCAAACCTAATAAATTTAACAAGGTCGACTTACCACTACCACTTTTTCCAACGATGGCTACCAAATTCCCCTGATCAATCCTGAGAGACAAGTGATCCAAAATCACTTTTCCCCCAATGGTTTTGGTAATATTTTCCAACTCAATCATAAGATGCCCCCTTTCAATAACTCTACTAGACTTCTTTTCTCCATCCTAGAAGCCAAGGCTAGCACAAATAGTATATCCAGACATGTAAAGCCTGCAAACAGCAGGAGTGGCAAGAGCGCATGGGCAAAGAAAATCAATACTAGAAGAGGGAAACTATAGCCCAGCAAGAGCAGAACGAGGAGAGGGCGGTAGCGATCGACCAGTTTCCACCCCATAAATTTCTTGGTAATGATGTCCCTGCGCTTCAATAAGAAAGTTGTTACTAGTAAGAAGTAGGAAATCATCATGCTAAGGAGACCAAACAAAGCAAAGAGTATATTAAGATTTCGAACTGCATCTCGATAAGAATCTACTTTCTCTTGTTGAATGGCTTGAAGCGATGAAAATTTTAAATAATTCCCATCTGATAATTTCTCAACTAACTCCGTAATCACTTTTTGATTTTGTTCTGTATTTTCAACTTTCATAGGATTGTTTAAACCTGTCGTTGACAAGCGAGTCTTTTCTTCCCACATCATGTCTTGATCATTTACCAGACTAATGATTGGATTGTGGAGGTTTTCCTTTCGCTCATTATTATAAGGGAAGAATGACCAATCTCCTTCATAGTAGGCAATTTCTACATCCATATCTTCTATTGTTTGCTTTTGCTGATCTTCATACCTCAGAGAAAGATAGGCTATGGATTTTCCCAAGAACTGATTCTTACCTTCTTGTCCTTTATCACTGGCTGGCATCAAAATAACTTTTTTAGTGCTGGTATCTGGTAACTTGAATCCCTTGCTCTTTAGAAAATTGCTATTAGCATAGTAAACATCTACCTTATCAGGCAGTTGGTACTGCTGTACTTGTTCAGCTTTGATGACTGGTTTGATAGGAAGACTCGCACTTCGCACATAATTTACTTGTATTTTTGCTAGCAAATCTTGATAAAATTGGTAGAAATAATCTGTAGATTTCCCTGACCCTGCTAGCTCTTCTTGCCACAGGTTATCATTGAGTTGGAAGGTTTCTAAGGTCAAGTAATTCCCTTGGCTTACCCACTGTTGCTGATAAGCAAGTTCTTTGTTTTCTTGTTCTAGACTTCTGCCCACCCCAATCAGTAAGACCGTCAGTAAAATAGTTGTCCCTATTTTCATCACATAATTGAAGATGAGACCAAGTTTGACAGATGAAAAACCTTTCAACATGGAACTAACTGTCATTTTCTGAATCATCAGGTAAGTCAACCAACTGATAAACAAATACAACTGTAAAAGCAGAAATTGGGATAAGAGTAAACTTGGGAACAGAAGTTTTGGCCTGTAGTCCAGCACTAAAAATAGTCCCAAGTCAATGATAAGACTTCCACCCAAGAGAAGATAAAAATTAGTCTTTACAAAACCAGCTAAAATCGCCCCGCTTTGAAAACCAAGTAACTTTTGAACCCCCACTCGTTTCATCTCCATCATCGGCTGATAAACTGTTACTAACACAAGAAGTAAAATAGCCAAGACAAAAACAATGGCAGATAAAAGCAAATCTCGATTTATGACTTCCACTGCACTTTTATAGGTAGGCTCTAGCAAAGTAGCCTGGTCTATCTTGAAAAAATCGCTCCATTTCTGTACAATCCTATCCTTATCCATCTCTTGTGTAGAAGTTATCGTATAGCGACCATTTAAACTACGAGATGTATCCTTGATATAGGTTTGAAAAGTTATAAGCTGAATAGGCTTGGCTTTTAGAAAGGTCGGTATCGTACCAAGTTTATTAGAAATTTTTTTATTACTGTAGACTCCTTCACCATCTGTGGTAAAATCAAGAGAAGAAATCCCAAACTCTTGGTAGGGGAAGGTATCTTTATCAAAAACACCAGACTTGATTACCTCATCACCACTATCTGTTTTGATGATGGAGACTTTGTACTCCTTTGATACATCCTCAAAAAATCGAAGAACAGACGCTGCAGGTTCGTTAATATCTTTCAAATACAAATCCAAAGAATCTACAGTCTTTCCCATTTCCCGAATCCGAACCGCTTCACGTGTGTAGTTTACATTAAAAACAAAAAAAGTGGTACACAGCAACAGCAGAAACATACAAAGATGACTGATTTTTTTCATAAAAGTACCTCCACTAAAGTTTTCCCTCTCCTAATAGGAGAGGGAAAATTTCACTTAAAATCCATAGAAATATTCTAATCCTGTTGGCGGAATTTTATTAA
Organism: Streptococcus sp. HMSC073F11; assembly: GCF_001810785.1. GTDB lineage: Bacteria > Bacillota > Bacilli > Lactobacillales > Streptococcaceae > Streptococcus. The sequence continues at coordinate 124,846 of NZ_KV802698.1, read as the reverse complement.
GGGAAGCTTGAGCCCAAACCTCGGGATCTTCACGATCCTTAGAGATTCTACCTCCATGCTTGACAGTTGCTGTATGAGATCGAGTAGAATGTAAATAATCAGAATATCCAAAAGTTCCTGTCCAACCTACTCCATAGTTCCATTGACCACCATCAACCCATTCTGCTAAAGCATTTGTAGTAGCAAGTATACCACATACCATTAAAGATGCAACACCAATTCTAACTAATTTTCTCATGATTTATTTCTCCTATTATCGAGAGCTGTTCCGTAGAAACAGCTATAGTAATTTATCAACAAGTATCGTAGTCCATTGGACTCACCTTCCTTTCATTTTTACAACTAGCGCATTATATCGGCCAGTTCCATGGGAAAACCGTAGCAATGCTGAATAAGAAAGCAAGAATAACTAAAAAACGAAAAACTTTTTTATTCATACTCTTTCCCTCCTATCTGTATTTCGTATCTATAGTATACCTCTTCTTTACTCTATTTTAAAATTAGTTAACTTTTTTCACACACTATTTTAGTTTTCTTTTTTACTATTTCTGTTACTATGATACAATATTTTTAACTAGATTTTATTATTTGTTAACTTTTTTCACTAAAAGGAGAAAATCATGCGTTATGATTTTGGAAAGGTCTATAAAGAAATACGTGAGTCAAAAGGATTAACCCAAGAAGAGGTCTGTGGAAATGTCATCTCAAGAACCAGCCTATCAAAGATTGAAAGCGGCAAGGCAACTCCCAAATATGAAAATATGGAATTTCTTCTCCGTCAAATCAATATGAGTTTTGAAGAGTTTGACTACATCTGCCATCTCTATCAACCGAGCCAACGAACAGAAATCATACAAACTTATCTTAATATGAGTTCTATCATTGGCAACAGTAGTCTAGTTGATTTTTTTGAAACATGCCAAAACTATCTCAAGACCCATCATGACCTCCCTATAGAAGAAATCAGGGATATGCTGGAAGTTGTCATTCATATCCGTCAACATGGTACAGAGCAACTATCAGACCAAGTGAAACAGACTATCAAAAAACTTTGGGAAAAAATTGAAAAACAAGATACATGGTATGAAAGTGACCTAAAAATCCTCAATACCATCCTTTTCAGCTTTCCCATTGATCACCTCCATCTCATTACTGGAAAAATCCTGCAACGCTTAGAAGTCTATAAAAACTACCAACATTTATATGACTTGCGAATGACAATTCTATTAAACCTTTCCACCATTTACTTATACAATCAAGATAAAAACATATGTAAGCAAATCTGCTATACTTTACTAGAAGATGCCAAGAACAAGAAAAGCTATGATAGGCTTGCTATCTGCTATGTCCGTATTGGGATTTGTACAGACGATTCTAAACTTATCCAAAAAGGGTTCTCCCTTCTGGAGCTAACCGAAGAAACTTCTATGCTGTCTCATCTCAAAAAAGAAGTAGAGACCCATTATCAACCAAAGAAATTATAAAAAAAGTCGAGGGAGCTCCTCGACCTTTTCATATTATTCTGTTTGTTATTTCTTAATACCAGCCGTTGTTAAGCCAGAAGTTTTTAGCGGCTGACCATGAACCGTAACGTCCTGCAACATAGGCATCTGCTACACGTTCTTGGTTTTCAGCTGAGTAGTCACCGTTCAAGTATGAATCTGTCAATTGGTAACGTCCAATGTATTGGCCGTTTGTAGCTGTATAGCTACCACCTGATTCTTTTTGTGCAATCCATTCTTTAGCTTCTGCTTCAGATCCGCTTACAGTTGCAGCTGGTGCTGAAGTTTCTGCTGTAGCAACAGTTTCTTCTGCTGCAGGTGTGCTTGCCACTGGAGCTGCTTCTTCTGCTACTTCTGTAGTTTCTGCTGCTGGAGCTGAAACAGTTTCATCTTGAGCAGCTGGTGCTGCATAAGTAGTTGGCGCTGGTGTTGCAGCAGGCGCTACCGGACCATCGATAACCAACTCTTGACCAACATAAATCATATGGATGTTGTCAATGTGGTTGTTTTCTGCCAATTTCTCAACAGTTGTGTTGTGAGTTTCAGCGATTTCTGAAAGTGTGTCGCCTTCTTTAACAGTGTATGTTGATGATTCTTGAGCAGATACAAATGATGGAGCAAATACTGCAAACAAGGCAGCTACTCCTGCAAGAGTTGTTTTAATCTTTTTAGTTGTTGATTTCATATTCGAAAATTCTCCTTCTTTCTATAGTACTATCATACCCTTTAAATATTACTGTTTCTTGACACTTTTATGTAGAAATATTACAAAATTATTTTTTATTTCCCTAAACAAGCTATTTTTTGTTACAAAAGATGCTTTTTTATGCTATTTGTAGTGTAAAAAGGTTTTCATCCACAATTAAAGCCAAGACCTTCATTCTTTGATATAATAGAGATAAGAATTTTTATAAGGGGAAACTGATGAAATCACTTCGTTTTCAATCTGTCTTTGATATCATCGGACCAGTTATGATTGGCCCATCTAGTAGCCATACTGCTGGTGCTGTTCGTATTGGGAAGATTGTCTCTTCCATTTTTGATGATACTCCGACAGAAGTCGAATTCCAACTATTTAACTCATTTGCCAAGACCTATCGTGGTCACGGAACAGACCTAGCCCTTGTTGCAGGTATTTTGGGCATGGATACAGATGATCCTGAAATCCCAAACAGCCTGGAAATTGCCCACAAGCGTGGCATCAAGATTGTCTGGACCATTCAGAAAGACAGCAATGCCCCTCACCCAAACACCACTAAAATTACCGTTAAAAATGCTCATAAGACCATTAGCGTGACTGGTATTTCTATCGGGGGAGGAAATATTCAGGTAACCGAACTCAATGGCTTTGCCGTCTCTCTCAATATGAATACACCGACTATCATCATTGTTCATCAAGATATTCCAGGTATGATTGCCCTCGTAACAGAGGCCCTTTCCCGCTATGATATCAATATCGCCCAGATGAATGTTACTCGTGAAAAAGCTGGTGAAAAAGCTATTATGATTATCGAAGTTGACAGTCGCAACTGTGATGAGGCTATCGAAGAAATTCGAAAAATCCCTCATCTCCACAATGTCAATTTCTTTAAATAGGAGGAAGCATGTTTTATTCTATCAAAGAATTGGTCGAGCAGGCAGAACTGGACTTTCAAGGAAATGTCGCAGAACTCATGATTACAACAGAGTTTGAATTGACTGGTCGCGAACGTGAAGAAGTCTTCCTTCTCATGGAACGCAATCTAGAAGTCATGAAAGCCTCTGTCCAACTTGGCCTCAATGAAAATAAATCTCGTAGTGGCCTGACAGGTGGAGATGCTGCCAAATTGGATCACTACATCAAAAACGGAAAAACTCTGTCAGATTACACGATTCTCTCTGCTGCCCGAAATGCCATTGCAGTCAATGAACACAATGCCAAAATGGGCTTGGTTTGTGCCACTCCGACCGCAGGAAGTGCTGGCTGTCTGCCTTCCGTTCTAACAGCTGCTATTGAAAAATTAGACCTCAGCCACGAGCAACAGCTGGATTTCCTCTTTGCTGCCGGTGCCTTTGGACTAGTCATCGCAAACAATGCCTCTATCTCAGGTGCTGAAGGTGGCTGTCAGGCCGAGGTTGGTTCGGCCTCTGCTATGAGTGCTGCAGCCTTGACTCTAGCTGCCGGTGGAACACCTTATCAGGCCAGTCAGGCCATTGCCTTTGTCATTAAAAATATGCTAGGCCTCATCTGTGACCCTGTTGCCGGCTTGGTTGAAGTTCCCTGTGTTAAACGTAATGCCATGGGAGCTAGCTTTGCCTTCATCGCAGCAGACATGGCCCTGGCAGGTATCGAATCTAAAATTCCTGTGGATGAAGTTATCGATGCCATGTACCAAGTAGGAGCAAGCATGCCAACTGCCTTTCGTGAAACAGCTGAAGGTGGACTCGCTGCCACCCCTACTGGTCGTCGCCTCCAAAAAGAAATTTTCGGAGAATAAGTTTATCAAATAGGAGAAACCATGACCTCTATCACAGCGATTTTTTTCGATCTGGATGGAACCCTCGTTGACAGTTCTATCGGGATTCACAATGCCTTTACCCATACCTTTAAGGAGCTGGAGGTGCCTAGCCCTGATGCCAAAACTATTCGAGGTTTTATGGGACCACCTCTCGAAAGTAGTTTTGCGACCTGCCTTCCCAAAGAACTAATCTCTGAGGCTGTTCAGATATACCGTTCTTACTACAAGGCAAAAGGCATCCATGAAGCTCAACTCTTTCCTCAGATTGTAGACTTGCTTAAGGAGCTATCAAGCAAATATCCTCTTTATATCACCACTACAAAGAATACCCCTACCGCTCAAGATATGACTAAAAACTTTGGAATCCATCATTTCTTTGATGGCATTTATGGCTCCAGCCCTGAAGCACCTCATAAGGCAGATGTCATTCGCCAAGCCTTACAGACACATCAACTAGCACCAGAACAAGCCATCATCATCGGAGATACCAAGTTTGATATGCTTGGAGCTCAAGAAACAGGCATTCAGAAATTGGCTGTCACTTGGGGATTTGGAGAACAAGCAGATCTACTAAACTATCAGCCTGATTATATCGCTCACAAACCCTTAGAAGTTTTGAAGTATTTTCAATAATATAACGGAGACTGGGCAAATACTCAATTTCATACTCTTCGAACCACGTTAGTTTTCTCTGTAACCTCAACGCTGTGCTTTGAGTAACCTTCGGCTATCCTCCTAGTTTGCTCTTTGATTTTTATTGAGTATCAGAATAAAATGAAGCAAGTTTACACATAACAAAACGCATATTACCAAGGTTTTTCAAGACCTGATAATATGCGTTTTTCTTTTTTATTCAACGTGGGTAGTTTGATTGGCAAAGGCGATAATAGCTTGCTTCAACTCATCTCCACTAAGAGTGCGGAACTCTTCAATTTTTTGATCGATGGCTTCTAGAGGCATGACATTCACCTTACCAACGAAAATCTTATCCATAACCTGGTTATCAACAAGTTCGGTTGATACCAAGAGTTCTTCGTAGAGTTTTTCGCCTGGGCGGATTCCAACTTCAACAATTGGAATTTCACTTTCGGTGTGTCCACTTAGAAGGACCATTTTCTTGGCCAAGTCATAAATCTTGACTGGTTTGCCCATATCAAGGATAAAGACTTCCCCATCCTTGGCATAAGCACCAGCGTGAATAACCAAACGGCTAGCTTCTGGAATAGTCATAAAGTAACGGGTCATGCGGAAATCTGTCACCGTTACAGGACCGCCTTCAGCAATCTGACGTTCAAAGACTGGAATGACACTACCACGGCTACCAAGAACATTTCCAAAACGAACTGCACAGTAGGTCGATTGGCTACGTTGGTTAAAGCCAGTGACAATCAACTCAGCCACGCGCTTGGTTGCTCCCATAACATTTGGTGGATTAACCGCCTTATCTGTCGAAATCATAACCATCTTAGGTACTTTGGCTTCATCAACAGCCTTAGCAACATTGTAAGTTCCACGAATATTGTTTTTGAAGGCTTCTTTTGGATTGCGCTCCATCATCGGAACGTGCTTGTGGGCAGCAGCATGGTAAACAATAGCTGGCTTGTACTGCTCAAAGACTTGCAAGAGACGGTCATAGTCTTGAATATCGGCAATAACTGGTACATAATCAATCCCTTGGAACTTACGAATCAGTTCATGATAAACAAGGTAGATTGAGTTTTCCCCATGACCGAGCAAGACGATGCGTTCAGGATTGAAACGGCTAACTTGTCGACAGATTTCAGAACCGATTGAACCACCAGCACCTGTAACCAAGATTGTCTTACCTGTCAGTTCTGCGCCCAGACACGATTCATCAAGACGAATTTCCTGACGTCCCAAAAGGTCCGTAATATCAATTTTTTGGAAGCCAGTACCTGCTTGGTGAAGTCCCTGAACAACGGTTTCAACCTTAGGCATCTTGTAACATTTGACACCCAGCTTATTACACATCTGCAAGATACGTTCATATTCTGACGGGTCAAGCGACGGAATCGCAACGATAACACGCTCAATTTGATGGCGTTTGGCTAATTCAGGCAATTCATCATATGAACCCAAAACAGGAATCCCACCAAGTTTTTGTCCCTTTTTCTTCGCATCCTTATCCAAAATACCAACAAGTTCTAATTCACTAGTTGGATGTTGGTAACTATCCATAAAGAGAGCTCCACCATCACCGGCACCAATCAAGAAGGTCCGACGGTGTTCTCCATCACCACTTCCCTTTTTGCGTTTAGAGTAGATTAACTGCCAAGTAATCCGTGGCAATAAAATCAAGAAAGTACTCAACAAGATAAAGAGTACGATAAAACGGATGGAGAAGAGGGGCAAGAAGGCATAGCAGATACTATATGACAAGATACTGCTAGCAGTCACACCAAAAAAGATTTTCATGAAATCCGTAATCTTGCTGTAACGACTGATACTAGCGTTCAATCCCCAAAATCCAATCATTAATTGATAGAACAGGAAGGCCAAACTCGTATAGATAATGTAGTCAACAGGTGCTGGATTAATCAATCCGTAGAATAAAATATAAGATACAATGATGGAAACCACCATACTCAAAATATCAAATATTCCCCAGAAAACCTGTTTTTGTTGCTTATTTAAAATTTCCACCAGATCAATCACATAATCTGTGAGTTTTTTATTCATAGAAATTTACTCCTCCTTAAAAGAGCTGGATGATTATACTCAATGAAAATCAAAGAGCAAACT
>NZ_KV802698.1:72095-117983 GCF_001810785.1 Streptococcus sp. HMSC073F11 | reverse complement strand
ACGTTGACGCGGTTTGAATTTGATTTTCGAAGAGCATTATATTGTTATTATAACACTTTTTCTAAAGTTTACGATTTGCTACAATCTTTTACTTGCTTTTTCGTAACAGTTTCATAAAAATAAACTGTCGGACAAATCCGGGACAAAGGGCAACAATCATCTGAATGGCAACACTCTTGGCATACTCCATGTAAGAAATTTGCCCTCTCTTCAGCATGCGCTGACGAGCCTGGCGATAGAGTTTAAGGTAACGCAGTCCCCCACGACGCTCAAACATCCCTGCTCCAACACGAACCTTACACAAGATTTGATCGAGATTTCCAGTCTTAGCTCCTGCAGCAATCATATTGAGCCAGAGGAGGTCATCCTCCATATAAAGGCCATCCTCATAGTTGCCTGCCTTGAGAACCATGTCCTTCTTGAACATGACAGTCATGTGGTTAAAGGCACTTCTCATCCTTTGGTAAGCTACAATATCTGCATGCTGGGTTGGAACACGACGGTAAGAAACGATCTCATCAGGATTGTCAATAAACTCTGCAATATGTCCACCTAATAGGTCGAGCTTGTCCTTCTCCATTAGCTGAACCTGTTTCTCAAAACGGTCTGGAACAGCTATATCATCCGTATCCATACGAGCGATGATATCGTACTGACACTGCAAAACACCCTGTCGAAGAGCCAGACCCAAACCTTGATTATGCTCAAGAGGATAGCATTTCACTGGAATATTAGACTCAGCTTCAAGCTGGTCTAATACCTGATAGAGCTCAGGTGTCAAAGGCCCATCCTCAACCAGAACCAATTCGCTCGGTTTCAGGGTCTGATTTTGAACACTCTCAATAGCATCCTTTAAAAATGTCGGATTTTCCTTGATATAGACCGACATCAATACGCTGATTTTTTGCTTTTCAGACACAGTTTTTCTCCAATGTATAGATTTCCTTCCACTATTTTATCATAATTTTCAAGACTTTCCCATTTTTATCTTGAAAGCCCAAAACCTTACTTGACATTATAAGGAAAAAACCTTAAAATAAGCTGTTATTAAAATCAGCTAGAAGAGGTATTATATGAAAAAGCAATCACTCTTTTTTGTTCCAGGTATTATCCTGATTGGTGTTTCCTTGCGGACTCCTTTTACTGTTTTACCCATTATATTGGGAGATATTTCGCAAGGGCTGGGAGTAGAAGTTAGTTCGCTTGGTGTCTTGACCAGCCTTCCCCTCCTCATGTTTACTCTCTTCTCGCTATTTTCTACCCGACTGGCTCAAAAAATCGGCTTGGAGCATCTCTTCACCTACAGCCTTTTCTTCTTGACCATCGGTTCTCTCATTAGACTAATCAATCTGCCTCTGCTCTATCTAGGAACCTTGATGGTTGGGGCAAGTATCGCAGTCATCAATGTTCTGCTTCCTAGTCTTATCCAAGCCAATCAACCAAAGAAAATTGGTTTTCTGACCACCTTATATGTAACCTCTATGGGGATTGCAACGGCTCTGGCCTCCTATCTGGCTGTGCCTATTACACAAGCCAGTTCTTGGAAAGGACTTATCATCCTCCTCACCCTGCTCTGTCTAGCAACTTTTTTGGTCTGGCTCCCAAATCACCGCTATAATCACAGACTGGCTCCACAAACCAAACAAAAAAGCAAAACAAAGGTCATGCATAATAAACAGGTCTGGGCAGTTATTGTCTTTGCAGGTTTTCAATCCTTACTCTTTTACACCGCTATGACCTGGCTACCTACCATGGCTATCCATGCAGGCCTATCCAGTCACGAAGCTGGCTTGCTGACCTCTATCTTCTCTCTGATTAGCATTCCTTTTTCAATGACCATCCCAAGCCTGACAACCAGTTTATCTACTCGTAACCGTCAGCTCATGCTCACTCTAGTTTCACTAGCTGGTGTGGTCGGTATTTCCATGCTCTTTTTCCCAATCGGTAATTTCTTTTACTGGCTTGCCATCCATCTCCTCATCGGAACCGCAACCAGTGCCCTCTTCCCCTATCTCATGGTCAACTTTTCACTCAAGACAAGCGCCCCTGAAAAGACTGCACAATTGTCTGGTTTATCTCAAACAGGAGGCTATATCCTAGCAGCCTTTGGGCCAACCCTCTTTGGTTACAGTTTTGACCTTTTCCACTCTTGGGTGCCAGCTGTAGCTGCCCTCTTACTCGTCGATATCCTGATGACTGTGGCCCTCTTTACAGTGGACAAAGCTGATAAAATCCTCTAAACTTCTAGTTTTAGCTAGAAGTTTTTTATATATAAAAATTTTACACATTTCTCTTGACAGGGCTTTCATTTAGATGTACAATGTATGTGTAGAAAAATTATATATAAAAATCTTACACATTAGAAAAGGAGGTTCCCCATGTACTTTCCAACATCCTCTGCCTTGATTGAATTTCTCATCTTGGCTGTACTGGAGCAGGATGATTCTTATGGTTATGAGATTAGCCAAACCATTAAGCTGATCGCTAATATCAAAGAATCTACACTCTATCCTATCCTAAAAAAATTGGAAGGCAATAGCTTTCTGACAACCTATTCTAGAGAGTTCCAAGGTCGCATGCGCAAATACTACTCCTTGACAAATGGTGGTATAGAACAGCTCGTGACCCTAAAAGATGAATGGGCACTCTATACAGACACCATCAATGGCATCATAGAAGGGAGTATCCGCCATGACAAGAACTGAATACCTGACTCAGCTAGAACTTTATCTCAAAAAACTGCCTCAGGCTGACCAAATTGAAGCCATGGACTATTTCAGGGAACTCTTTGACGATGCTGGAGTCGAGGGAGAAGAAGAACTCATCGCTAGTTTAGGAACTCCTAAGGAAGCAGCTCACGAAGTCCTCTCCAATCTTCTCGATAAAAAAATCAATGAGGCACCCGCTCAAAAGAATAACCGACAAATTTTGCATATCGCCTTGTTAGCTTTGCTTGCAGCCCCCATCGGTATTCCTCTGGGAATCGCCATCCTCGTGTCCCTGTTCGCAATCCTTGTGGCAGCCTTGACTGTCATTATAGCTTTCTTTGCGGTTTCTATACTTGGTATCATCGGCGGATTCCTATTCTTAGTTGAAAGTTTCACTGTCCTAGCCCAAGCCAAATCAGCCTTTATCTTGATTTTCGGTTCTGGTTTACTAGCCATCGGTGCTTCTTCACTAGTCTTACTAGGTATTTCCTATGTAGCTCGTTTCTTCGGCCTACTCATTGTTCGCCTGGTGCAATTTGTTCTTAAAAAAGGAAAGAGAGGTGACCAGCATGCGTAAATGGACAAGAGGATTTCTCATTTTTGGTGTGGTGACTACTGTTATCGGCTTTATCCTGCTCTTTGTAGGCATCCAATCTGACGGGATCAAGAGCCTACTTGCCATGTCCAAGGAACCTGTCTATGATAGTCGGATGGAAGAGCTGACCTTTGGTAAGGAAGTCGAAAACCTAGAGATCACTCTCCACCAACACGCGCTCACCATCACAGACTCTTTGGATGATCAAATCCACATTTCTTACCATCCATCTCTTTCTGCTCACCATGATCTTATCACGAATCAGAACGATAAAACGCTGAGCCTCACTGATAAGAAACTGTCTGAAACTCCATTTCTCTCTTCTGGAATCGGCGGGATTCTCCATATCGCAAGCAGCTACTCTAGTCGTTTTGATGAAGTTATTCTCCAAGTTCCAAAAGGAAGAAGTCTAAAAGGGATCAACGTGTCAGCCAATCGTGGACAAACCACCATCATAAATGCTAGCCTTGAAAATGCAACTCTCAATACAAATGGCTATCTCCTCCGAATTGAAGGAAGTCGTATCAAAAACAGTAAACTCACAACCCCTAATATCGTTAATATCTTTGATACAGACCTTACAGATAGTCAACTAGAGTCAACAGAGAAGCACTTCCACTCTGAAAATATCCAAGTCCATGGTAAGGTTGAACTGACTGCCAAAAAGTATCTCAGAATCATCCTAGACCAGAAAGAGAACCAACGAATTAACTGGGACATCTCAAGTAACTATGGTTCTATTCACCAATTCACAAGAGAAGAGCCTGAATCAAGAGGTACGGAATTAAGCAACCCTTACAAAACTGAAAAAACCGATGTCAAGGATCAACTCATTGCTAGAGCTGATAATAATATTGAGCTAATATCCATACCAAACAGACGTTGACAAAAGCGCTTACATCTGCTACTATGGAAGCATATTTATCTAACTAAAAAGGAGGTTCTACCATGAAACAAGAATGGTTTGAAAGTAATGATTTTGTAAAAACAACAAGCAAGAACAAGCCTGATGAACAGGCCCAAGATGTTGCAGACAAGGCTGAAGAAACGATAGCCGATCTCGATACACCAATTGAAAAAAATACTCAAGTAGAGGAGGAAGTCTGTCAAGCTGAAGTCGAACTTGAAAACCAGCAAGAAGAGAAAATTGAAACGCCTGAAGACAGTGAATCAAGAACAGAAATAGAAGAAAAGAAAGCATTAGATTCTACTGAAGAAGAGCAAGATCTTTCTAAAGAAACAGAAAAAGTCACTATAGCTGAAGAGAGTCAAGAAGCACTTCCTCAGCAAAAACCAACCACGAAAGAGCCCCTTCTTATCAGTCAATCCTTAGAAAGTCCCTATATCCCCGACCAAGCTCCAAAATCTACGGATAGATGGAAAGAGCAAGCGCTTGATTTTTGGTCTTGGCTAGTGGAAGCAATCAAATCTCCTACAAGCAGTCTTGAAACAAGTAGCACACACAGTTACACAGCCTTTCTTTTGCTCATTCTGTTTTCTGCATCTTCCTTTTTCTTTAGTATCTACCACATCAAACATGCTTACTATGGACATATAGCAACTATGCATAATCACTTCCCTGAACAATTTGCTTCATTAAATCTCTTTTCGATTATCTCTATCCTAGTAGCAACAACACTCTTCTTCTTTTCATTCCTCTTGGGTAGTTTCGTCGTGAGACGATTTATCTACCAAGAAAAGGACTGGACGCTAGAAAAGGTTCTCCAACAATATAGTCAACTCTTAGCCATTCCAATCTTCCTCACTGCTATTGCTAGTTTCTTTGCCTTCTTTGATAGCCTACGATTTACAGCCCTCTTGTGTGTGATTAGCATTGGAATCATTCTGCTCGCTAGTCTCCATATCATTACAAGGCCAAGTCAAGCAAGTGAAACCGACTCCTTCTATCAGTTATTCTTGTCTGTCCTTGTGAACGGAGTCATTATCCTCCTCTTCTTTGTAGCTGAGGTAGCACTGATTGGGGATTACCTCCGTATCTTGGCCTTTCTTTAAACTTCATACTCTTCGAAAATCTCTTCAAACCACGTCAGCTTCGCCTTACCGTAGATATATGTTCCTGACTTTGTCAGTCTTATCTACAACCTCAAAACAGTGTTTTGAGCAGCCTGCGGCAAGCTTCCTAGTTTGCTCTTTGATTTTCATTGAGTAGCAATCCTGTCTTCCATGGCAGGATTTTTTCTATGTCAAAAAAGCAAGTCGATTGACCTGCTTCTACTTTACTTTTCTTGTGCTAATGTTTTAAAATCTTGTCCTAGGATGGGTTGTACTTCTAATTGATTGGCATCTAGTTGGTGGTAAGATGCTGATGGTAATGACTCTAGGAATTTTGCATAGTCCAAGCGGGCAATGGCTTCATAGTCTTCTGGTTTAGAGCCGTCTCCTGTAATTTGAACCAAGTCAATCTCCCACTGAACTTCCTTATCCAGCAATTGCTCAATATAGGAAGCAGGAACAAATGGTTCTCTCGGTAAAACAGTCTTGACTCCTTGAGCCAGATGGTAAACACCGTGAACTTGTCCTTCTCCATCCTGATAGAAGGAAACTCTTGCAAAGTAAGCATCTGTCTCTTGAACTGCACGTACACGTGCTTCAAACTGTGCCAAACCATCTGCCTCTAAAAAGCTTTTCAAGTCCTCATGACTAAAGAAAACAGGATTAAAGATTCCTTGACAAATCGTAAAACGAGCTGCAGTGTCTGCTAGATAGGCTTGAATACTTGCTTGGAAATAAGCTTCAAAATCAAAACCATCTAGTCCTTCAATCTCAGTTCCTGTATAAGCAAGCAGGGCATCTAAAAATGACTTGATGATTTCCCAGTCTGTCTTCGTTAGTAGGTCAGGAAGATCAATACGGTAAGCCTTGTGATCATCAGCATAGCTAACTTTAAAGAGAAATTGTGATTGTCCCACTATCGCACACTCGATATACTCAAGACGGCTAAGAGGTTGACGGAGATAGACTGCATCATAGCTATGTGACTCCAAACCATCTACCAAGGCCAAGATCGACTTGGCAGTCAAAATCTCTTGTTCTCCTAAAATGCTCTGTTTATTTGGAATAAAAAATGTTTTCGTCATAACTGGACTCCTTTGAAATCGTTTACATATAGTATACCCTATTTTCCTGAAAGATACAGAAACAAACTTTAGATTTTTTAGTAAAAAGCATAGAAAAACAGCCCCTAAGGACTGTTTAATCTTATACAGTAGCTGCTTGATCCAAGCTTTCACCGATAGCGGCTAGACGCTCGACAACTTCAGCTTGTGTCAATTCATGTTCTGAAACATAGCGGTTACGTGGGTGAACACGGCACTCGTGTGAACATCCACGAAGGTACTTGTCTTCATTTTCTTCTGATGTCAAGATACGACGGTTACAGAATGGATTTCCACAGTTGACATAACGTTCACATGGTGTTCCATCAAACCAGTCTTTTCCTACGATGGTTGGGTTGACATGGTTGACATCTACGGCAATACGCTCGTCAAAGACATACATTTTCCCATCCCAAAGTTCACCTTGGACTTCTGGGTCTTTACCATAAGTTGCAATTCCTCCGTGCAATTGACCAACATCTTTGTAGCCTTCACGGACCATCCAACCTGAAAATTTCTCACAGCGAACTCCACCTGTACAGTAAACTACGACACGCTTGTCCATGAATTTTTCTTTGTTATCACGGACCCATTGTGGCAACTCACGGAAGTTGCGGATATCTGGACGGATAGCCCCACGGAAATGTCCTAGGTCGTACTCATAATCGTTACGTGTGTCAAGGACAACGGTATCTTCGTCAAGAAGGGCTTCTTTGAACTCTTTTGGAGACAAGTAGGCACCTGTTGTTTCAAGTGGGTTGATGTCGTTGTCAAAGTCGTTGTCTTCCAAACCAAGGTGGACAATTTCTTTTTTGTAGCGAACGAACATCTTCTTGAAGGCTTGTTCACTTTCTTCGTCAATCTTAAACCAGAGGTCTTCCATGCCTGGGAGGCTGTGAACGTAGTCCATGTATTTTTGAGTTGTTTCGTAGTCACCTGAAACTGTTCCGTTAATCCCCTCGTCAGCGACTAGGATACGGCCTTTAAGGCCGATTGATTTACAGAAAGCCAAGTGGTCTGCAGCAAATTGCTCTGCATTTTCAATTGGAGTGTAAAGGTAGTAAAGTAAGACACGAATATCTTTTGCCATAAGATTTGTTCTCTTTTCTATTCTTAAATTTTCAGAATTTTTCATCTAACTATACTAGTATACCTGCTTGAGAAAACGAATGCAATTTATTTGACTGGAAATTGTAGAAAGGTGCTTATCCCTGCACTTCATCAGTAACCATAGCGAATCGCAGATAATTCTCTCAATTTTTTGATCTGCCTAGCTTGACTTTCTGACAAAATCAGCTTATTGTCAATTAACATACGTGAGATGTCAACATTCATTTGACTCAAAATAAATGGAGTAGAGGTCCCATCGTCCTCTAATCGTCTTTTATAACTCACTAACAGATTTTTCAAAGGAGCAAGTTGAGGCGTATTGTTTATACCTTCCAGTAGGTGATCTATGATAGTCATCGCTTCACAACGTCTTTCGCTTCCTCCAGCAAACCATTTTAATGGTGTCATTCTCATTTACCTCCTGAAATTCGTTTATAAATTGAAAAACTATCATTCCTAACTCTCGTACCAATATTTTACCCAAACACCCTCTGTAAAAAAGTCAGCAGAAATGGTAATGTTGCGAAAATATTATTAATCACATGCACCGCATAGGAAGGATAAATGCTCTTGGTATAGCGGGTCAAACTAGCAAAGATGATGCCAGATGTTGTAAAGACGAAGATATCTAACAAACTAGGCAGGCTTGAAAAATGAGGAAGAGCAAATAAAATTGACGGAAGAAGCAAATCAAGGCCAAATCTCGAATGCTTAAAAAAGGCGTGTTGCAGTAATCCTCTATAGATTAGCTCTTCCATAAGTGGAGTCAGAAAGAACAAAGTTATATAGATACCTAGCTCAGCAAAGTTGGTCCCACTATAACCGATCAATACAGCCCAACCTTCAGCAGTTGACTGAACATGTTTAGCTGTCTGAACGTTAAAAGAGATCTGGAGCACTACCACTAGTACTGTCAAAATCGAATACCAAAGCCATTTTTTTCTCGGAATGCGAAAAAGATAACCATGGCCTGTCTTAACCAGAATCCAAATCATGACTCCGCTAAATAGCAAACTCAAGAGATTTTGAATCCAGACGAAATTGCCAATCTGGGAAGAAAATTGCCAATAATTTTGAACAATAAGCGTCATCTGAGAAAGACCAAATACGAAAAATAAGTAAGAGAAGACTGCACTTATTTTGAATAGAAGTTGATACTTTTTCATGTGAACCCTCCTTTGTAAACTCGAGACATCTCTAATATAAGCTATATTTTCCTAAATCCTTACCCCAAATCCTAAATGGTGCTTAAGATTTCCTGAATGGTTAAATAGTGATAAAATAACATAGATATCTATGCTCTCGTTTCAAAAAATCACTGCCTCCCCCAGATAGGCCTGAGGAAAACAGTGATTCAATTTTTAGGAATTAGGAATGAATACACGAAATCAATTGATCTTATGATTTTTTGTTTTTCAAGAATTCATCGTATTGTTTTTGCATTTCGTTCAATACTTTATCGTAAGCACCTTCAGATTTCAATTTTTCCATCAATTCTGGAATAGCTTTGTCTGGGTCTACAGTACCAGTGTTGATAGCTGTATCGAATTGTTGCATTGTATTAGAGATCGCAGAGATTTCAGATTTCACATTGTCAGTGTTAAAGATGAATCCAAGAGCTGGAGATTCTTTAGCTTCTGCCAATTGTTTCTTAGAATCTTCGATTTGTTGGTCTGTAACGTTTTCGTTGATGTAAAGAATCCAGTTGTTACCAGTGTTCCATCCACCCATGTGAGTGTTTCCTTTGTAGCCATCAAGAACTTTAACACGGTTTTCTTTACCTGGAATTTTTTCCCAGTTCTTGCCTTCTGGACCATAAACAAGACCGTTCAAGAGTTCTGGGTTAGTGTTCAAGAGGTTCAACACTTCCATTGATTTTTCTTTGTTCTTAGAGTTGTTTGAGATGACAAAGTTAGCAACTTGTGTTGTTTGGTTTTTCTTGATGAAGTTAGTGATTGGTTTGATTTGGATATCTTTGTTCGCAACACGTGAAAGCAAGCTGTTACCGTAGTCAGCTGGTCCTACTGTTTCTTCACGAACGAACCAAGTATCTTGTTGAAGGTCAAATGAAGTATCGCTTGTTGCTACGTCTTTTGGAATGTATCCAGCTTCATAGAATTTGTGAAGAGTCTTCAAGTGTTCTTTAAAGCGAGGCACTTCGTAACGGTTTACGATCTTAGTAGTGTCCCCTTCAAGGTCGATAACGAATGGAAGTCCATTTGGAACTGGGTAGTCAAAGTTATCAGATGGGATGAAGTTCTTAGTAACCGCAAATGGCACTACATCTGGAGCTTTTTCTTTGATTTGTTTCAAGACTGGTTCAAGTGTTTCATATGAAGTGACACCTGAAATATCGATACCGTATTTAGCAAGAAGAGTTCCGTTGAAGGCGAAGTTTTGAGATGATGCAACGTTGGCTGCAACTGGAACTGCGTAAATTTTACCGTTAATGCTGTTACCTTTGATGTAAGCTGGGTCAAGTGCTTTATAAAGCTCTGCTCCTTCTTTCTTATACAAGTCAGTCAAGTCAGCATAGGCACCTTTTTGAGCATTTACAACATAGTTAGATGCAAAGGCGATATCGTAGTTTTCACCAGATGATGTGATAACTGACATTTTCTTATCATAGTCACCCCATCCAAGATATTGGATATCCAATTTAGCACCAACTTTTTCACCGATGATTTTGTTAGCATTTTCTAGCAATTCATCTAAGTTATCTGGTTTGTCACCGATTTGGTACATTTTGATAACAGTTTTTTCACCTGAAGCTGAGTCAGCAGCTTTTTTGCTGTTACCTGAAAGGTTTCCACAAGCAGCGAGACCAGCAGCCAAAGCGACTACGCTAGCAGATGCAAAAGCATATTTTTTCCAGTTTTTCATGACAAAAACTCCTTTTTTTTTATTTTTAAACTTATAAACAATGTAATGATCTTAACTTCACGCAAGGGAAGTTTGGAAATGAGAAATGATTTTTCTCGACAAGTACTATTCTTTCACACCACCGATAGTCAAACCTTTTACAAAGTAGCGTTGGAAGAATGGATACAGAATCGCGATTGGAAGGGTTGCGACCACAACCATGGCCATACGACCTGTTTCTTTTGGAAGAGCAACTCCCAGTTGACCAGATAGGCCGACTGCTTTGGCGATGTAGTCCATATTTTGCTGGATTTGCATGAGCAAATATTGCAATGGATACAAGTTGTCACTCTTGATATAAAGAAGGGCATTGAACCAGTCATTCCAGAAACCAAGAGCTGTTAAGAGCGTAATGGTTGCGATACCTGGTAGTGACAATGGTAAACAGATTTGGAAGAAGATCCGGGCTTCACTGGCACCATCGATACGAGCAGATTCTAGAATGGCTTCTGGAATGGTCTTCTTGAAGAAGGAACGCATCAAGATGATGTTAAATGGTGAGAGAAGCATTGGAACAATCAAGGCCCAAACAGTATCACCAAGTTGAAGTAAACGAGTTACCACGATATAGCCCGGTACCAAACCAGCATTGAACAACATACTAAGAAGGGCAAAGATTGTAAAGAATCTGCGATACTTAAAGGTTGTCCGTGAGATAGCGTAGGCATAGGTTGTTGTGATAAAAACGTTTGTGATAGTCCCCACCACTGTTACAAAGACTGAGATGAAGAGGGCTTGGAGAATTTTATCCTTAAACTGTGCCAAAAACTCAAAACCGTCTAAGCCAAATTGGGATGGGAAGAAGCTATATCCATTTTGGAGGATACTCTTTTCATCTGTCACCGAAATAACGATAACGAATACAAAGGGTAGGATACAAGAGAGGGCAACCAAACCAGAAATGGTACTAAAGAAGATATCTGCTTTCTTACTGAAGGAGTGAATGCCGACATTATCGATTTTTTCTTTTTTAATTTTCTTTTCTGCCATATTCTCCTCCTTTCTAGAACAAGGCTGAGTTTGGATCAACTCGTCTTGCAAGTAAGTTTGATAGGATAACCAGAATCAAGCCGACAACTGATTGGTAGAGACCTGCTGCTGAAGCCATCCCGATATCCGCTGTCTGAGTCAAGCCATTATATACATATACGTCCAAAACATTGGTTACGTTATAAAGCTGACCAGCATTGTGGGGGATTTGGTAGAAGAGACCAAAGTCTGCACGGAAGATGTTTCCGACTGCAAGGATGGTCAATACAGTTACCAATGGTGTCAACTGCGGAATGGTTACATTGCGAATTCGTTGCCATTTGCTGGCCCCATCCACTGTCGCTGCTTCGTAGTAGGTTGGATCAATTCCCATGATTGTCGCATAGTACATGACACTGCTATATCCAAAACCTTTCCAAATACCTAGGAAAAGTAGAAGATATGGCCAGATACCCAAGTCAGCGTAGAAATTGATTTCCTTCATTCCGATAGACTCTAGGAAATGGTTGAACACCCCTTTATCAATGTTTAGGAAGGCATCTGTAAAGAAACTGATGATAACCCAAGACAAGAAGTAAGGGAACAACATGGAAGTTTGGAAGATCTTGACCATTCTCTTAGAACGGAGTTCACTGAGGATAATAGCAATCCCTACAGATACAATCAAACCAATAAAGATAAAGCCTAGATTGTAGAGGACGGTATTTCGTGTGATGATAAAGGCGTCTTTTGAACTAAATAAGAATCTGAAATTATCGAGTCCGACCCATTTACTATTCACGATACTATCTATAAAACCATTACTGGTCATGTGGTAGTCTTTAAAGGCAACCACGTTCCCAAATACTGGAATGTAGAAGAATAGAATCAACCAGAGTGCCCCTGGTAAAACCATCAAGAGAAAGATCCAGTTGTCTCTCAAGGTTTTTGAAAACTTATTCATAATTTCCTCCCTTTTTTATTTTGATATCCATCTAAAAATTCCTTTTTAGATTTTTGATAACGATTACATTATTAGTATACTCCTATTTGAAGGTTAGGTTAAACTACTAATTATAGAAAAAACTCCACAAATTATTTTATGTGGAGTACTTTTTTAAGAAAGGGATGTTTCACGAGAAACACTCTGCCCAAGGCACGGTGTTCTTGTTTCTTATGTCGTGTAGATGGTTGAAGCTGTCGCAATGGTATGCCACTGGTTGGCTGTTGTGGCTGCGAAGTCCTTGTCTGCGTAAAAGTCAGTAAATGGCAGAATTTCCACTTCTAACTCGTCGATACTGTCCAGCTGACCTGCCAGATAAGCCTCGATGCGGCTTTCTGCTCGTTTAATGCGTTGCAAGAGTCCTCCCATACGGATGTCAACTGTATCCAAGCCAAAGACCTTGTTTTCCTTCAACCATTGATGGCTAAAGAGGGCATGGAAATCTTCAATTTGGCTTCTAAGTTCTGGTAATTCTTGTCTTGCGATTTCTTGCAGACTTTCCTTATCGTTTACTTGATAGGCCTGACGGATGCGTCGTCCCACATCCACTTTGCTACTTAAAATCTGGTTCAACTGGGCCTGAGTTTCAAAGATGTAGGCATAGTTGCCAGCTTTTTCTTTAATGTTAGCAAGCGTCTCAGCTGCCTGAGCGAAGTGGGGCTTGTCTTGTTCAGGTGTCATGTGTCGGTCAAGAATCGGACAGAGAATATCCTGATAAAAGACATAGCGGTTAGGGTTGATGCCACTGAGATTGCCTGGTAGATCTGGTAAGAGATTGGCAAGGTCAATCTGCATAAAATCTTCAACCGAAAGACCTGTATTGGTCTTGAAGTGAGCAGACAAACGGTCTAGGTCATTGCGGTAGCTGAGTTCTGCCCAGATTTGCAAGCTTGGTAGGACAGCGAATTGGGCAGTTTCCCCACCATTGTCCCCCCAACCCGTCACGATGACTTCTTTGATATCATTGGCGCGACAGGCTTTATTGGCTTCAAGAGCAATGAGACGGCTGAAATGGTTATTGGGTGTGAAACCGATCCACTTCCAAGCACCACCTGCAAAGGCAAGGTCATGGCTAATCTTGTGATGGTTGCGGAAGTTGCGATTGTATTTTTCCTCGCTATCCTGATAATAGTCCCAGTAAACCAAAGTCACACGGTCTTTGAGACGGTCCAGGTAGACACGAGTTTCTTCGGGAATTTCCACATCACGGTCGTACTGGCCATCTGCTGACATAAGTTTAAAGAACATATCGCTCCACATCTGGCAGTGGAAACCATATTTGTCAGCAATATCCAGTACGCGCTCCAAGTGTTGGCACATGAGGAGACTACGATCCACAACACCGTTCAGAATCAAGTAGCGTCCCAAACCAACCAAGTGGGCTTCGTCCATCCCGATATTGACCTTGCGAGTCTTCAGTTTAGATAGAGTAGCAAACATGCCATCAATCAGGTCATAAACCTTTTCTTCGCCAATAAGGAGGATATCCTCCACATCACGGAGCTCCTGCACTTCTTTGACACCCCATTTAACGAAGGCAGACAAGTGGGCCAAGGTCTGGATACATGGCACAAAGGTCATATCAAACTGCTGGGCATAGGCTTCGATTTCCTGCAATTCCTCAGCTGAGTAGGCTCCACGGAAATAGCCAAAGTAAGGCTGCCCTTCAATCTGGTAGGTATCTTCCATGTAGAGCTCAAAGGTTGAGTAGCCCATGAGAGCCAAGACCTCAATCATCTGCTTGGCAGAAGCCACATTCAGCACCGCATTTCGAGAACAGTCTGCCATGTAGGCTAAATCTTCATAAGCCGCCTGTTCCTCAATCTCTACTTTATCACCTTCTGCTAGAGCTGTTACCAACAAGGACAAGGCACGATAAAGTTGGTGAGGTTTACTGTAGGTCAATTGATAGTGGCCATCCTCACCCTTGATAGAGATAGAGGCTTGGTCAGACTGAGCGACAGATACTTCCACATCTGGTAGAGAGATATGCTTTGTCAGCAAGTCGATTGCCTGAGTTTGTTTGGAACTAAGTCCTGTAAATCTTACCATTGATTTTCCTCCTGTAGCCAGTTGACAAGGGCACCGTAGAGATTGGCATCTGCGTGATAGGTGCAGGCCTGGATAACAGGTGCGACTGTGTATTCTTCGTAGGTATCGACAAAATAATCAACAGCCTTCTTGACACCTTGAATAAAATCTGGATTTTGACTGATAGAGCCTCCCAGGCTAATGACATCTGGATCAATAAGATATTGGATATTGAGCAAGCCTTGCGCCATATTACGATTCATGCGCTCAATAGCTTCTTGACAAAGGGTATTTCCCGCTTCGGCCTCTTGGTAAATCTTGCGACCGTCCCAATTAGTCTGACCAGATTTTTCAATCACGTATCGCACCATATTCCCAGTTGACGCTAGTTGCGACCAGTTGTTGAGCTTTTCAGCAGGGGCAAGGGTGGTCATGTAGCCAAATTCTCCACCCAGGCCATGGCGACCTCGATGAAGTCTACCATTGATAATCATGGCTCCGCCAATCCCTGTCCCAATCACGACACAGGCTGCATTTTCAAGTTCTGGATGAGCCAGTAATTCACTGAGTCCAACGCAGTTGGCATCATTTTCCAGATGGACAGGAATCTGATAAGAGCTAAGCGCCTCATACCAAGAAAATCCGTGGATGTAGGGCACGGCACTGAAGCCATCAATCACACCTGTTTCTTGATTGACCGCGCCTGGAACGCTCATAGCAATTCCGCTGTAATCCTGTTCTGACAAGCGTTGATCTAGCCACGCTAGTAAAGCCTCCAAGTTCTCTGGTGTTGGGATACTTGTCCTATCTAGTATTTTTCCATCAGGAGTCAGACTGGCAAACTTAATCCCAGTCCCTCCGATATCAATCGTTGCAATGGTCATTGTTTTTACCATAAAAAGGGGCGAATCAGTAGTTAGTTCTTACCTTTTCGCCCCTCCTTTCTCTTTATGTTTACTTGTTGAAATTAAATTTCTTCTTTTTTGATGAATTCTGTACGAATCTCTTGTGGTGAAATGAGGCCTCTATGAACTGGGTATGGTCGTTCCAGTAGGTCCAGGAAGAGATGTTGACTTTCCGGTACACGCACATTTTCACTACACATATTGTAGTAACGAAGAACATAGCCTTCTTCATTTTCAGCTACCTTAAAGGCTGTCGGGCATATTTGCGGTATGCTGAGAACAGAATGGTTCAAGAGGCTACCAGTCGCAGCTACGCTTCCTTCTTGTTTAGCAAGCTGGAGGCTGGTAAATGGTGTCTGCAAGGCTTTAGCACGACGATAGGCTGAGAAGCGTTCTTGGGCTTGGTGGCATTCAAGAGCAAACTCGACTTCAAACTCACGTAAGCATTGTGCTTCTGGTGTTGGGAAGTAACCCCAGTCACCTAGCTCACCTGACGCACGCAAAATAGTCACTGCAATAGTGTCGTCTCCAAGGATTTCGTATTCATTCAATCCCTTGTTGGATACAGTCACACCTTTTTCATCATCATACAGACTAACAAAGGCTTGTTGGTGTTGAGGATTTTCAGGATTTTCCCATGAAGCTGCTGGTTTGTTTGGTCGTGTTACCACCTCATAGATGCTTTCAGAATCATTGTTTGGACACGTGTTATGAGTCTTGACCAAGAGACGGATACGATGGTCTTTAGCAGTGTTAGTAAAGCGAGTCTTGCAACGGATTTGTGGATTATCAACGAAGATAGTCATCTCAGTTTCAAGAGGAATGTTTGTCAATTCTTCTGAACGTCCAGCTTCACGCTTCATAAACTCGATGATGCCTTTTTGCTCTTCTTCTAGCTTTTCATCTGCACTGACAGGCACGGTCAATTCATGTTTGAGCAAGATTTTAGCATAGCGAGCTGTGTTTTCCAAGACCTCATAGCCCTTAAGCTCTGCATAGATTGGCTCTGTTCCTTTTGGTTGGAAATAGATATACTCGTTTCCGATGTCACCACGATCTTCGAAGCGGATAAAATCTTCATAGGCTTCGTGAGTTGTCTTGTCATAAACTGTGATATTGTCATCCACACTCACCGTTACAAATGGTGTATCAATCACTCCGTTTTGGTAAATGCCTTCACGGTATTCTTGTTCTCCTTCCAACAATTGGAAAGTGGTCCAAGAAAGCGGTGCTAGGTGAACTGGAATAGTCACGCGCACTTGGCGAGCGATACGAGCTTGGCGGAACTTGTCTTTTGGTAAATCATACTCAAAATTAGCCCCAAGGTCTTCGATTTTAGCCTCTACAGGACGACCATCCAAGTCCTCCACACGGTAGCTTGGCAAGGTAAGAGTAGCCATCTTCTTGTAGCCTTCTGTTGGATGCAATTCCTTGAAATCACAAGTCGCCACATCAATCACTGTGCTGACAGTATCAACCTTATCATGCAAGCCTGTGTTAATGACAGTAAAGAGATAGTCACTTTGAGCCTTAACCGTAGCAATTTTACCCTTCCACTCGTTAAGAAGATTGGTCTTAACAAAGTTTCCTACTTGGTTAACCTTGGCAAAACGGGTTTCCATCTCGCGGTGAACTTCATCCACGCTACAACCACAGATACTATCATGTGGCGCATTTTGCAAAAGAGTTTTCCAAGCATAGGTCAACTGATCCTTGTGGTTGTGCCCCCCAGTGATAACTGTCAATGGTTCAACCACTTGCTCCAGCAAATTACTGTTTTCTTGGAAGGCTTGTTTGAGATAAATACGAGATGAAGAAGTGTTGGCAAGTGTGTACCAGCCATCTGTTTCCTGACTGGTCAACTCACCTGTAACCGTTGATAACTGCTCTGGTAGAGCACTTTCTACAGCTTGAACATATTCATCAAAAGAACTATGAACAAAGGTTACATCTGGGAAGAGTTCATTTGCCACACGAATGGCTTCACTCAAATTTTTCTGGACAGGCTGATGGTCACAGCCGTTCATCATCAACCATTGGTTGGTCGAAGCATAGTCACGCACGTCTGCCAGTTTTTGTTTCCAAAAGGTCAAGGCCTCGTCTTTATCAACTGGAATTTCATTCCCATTACTGTACCAGTTGGCAAAGAGAATCCCGAGGACACGACTTCCGTCCGCACCCTGCCAGTACATTTCTGAAAACTGGGAAGTAAACTGCTCATCTTCGAGAACTTGGTTGTCAAATCCAATCGGCTTCACACCACGACCAAAGGCTGCCACGTGAATGCCTGATTTTTGAAGAATTTGAGGCGCTTGTCCCATATTTCCAAAGGTATCTGGGAAGTAACCAATCTGAGTAGATTTGCCCCATTTTGCAGCCTCCTGCTGACCGATAAGAGTGTTGCGGACATTGGCTTCACTTGAAATCAAGTAGTCATCTTGCAAGATGTAAAAAGGACCAATTTTAAGTTTGCCTTCGTCGATGTATCGTTGGACTTTGTCGCGATTTTCAGGGCGAATCTCCAAGTAGTCATCAAGGACAATAGTTTGTCCATCCAAGTGGAAGCTCTTGAACTCAGGGTCATTTTCAAAGAGATCAAAGAGATTGTCAAATAATTCCACCAACTGCATACGGTGGCTTTCAAAAGGCAAGTACCACTCACGGTCCCAGTGACTATGTGAGATAATATGTACGACAACATTTTCCATGAAGTAAAACCTCATTCTAAATTTAAATTTTTATTGTTAACGTTTTAAATGTAAATTTGTGATTCTTTCCAAAAATCAGTTGCGCTAAAGCGTGTTCCTTAGCGGATATCCAAGTAATCCAAGACCAATTCACAGAACATCATGTTGGCCCAAGAGAACCATTCACGAGAATAAAGAGTTGGGTCATCCACGTGGAAGCTTTCGTGCATAACACCTGTACCACCATCGCAAGCAACCAGCTGGTCCAGCAAGAATTTTTTCTCTGCCTTATCTCTTGTTGTCAAAC
This sequence comes from Streptococcus sp. HMSC073F11, assembly GCF_001810785.1. GTDB lineage: Bacteria > Bacillota > Bacilli > Lactobacillales > Streptococcaceae > Streptococcus. The sequence goes on along the minus strand of NZ_KV802698.1, from coordinate 99,630 downwards.
CTTGGATAGAAAGTGCAATGGGCCAGATATAGCGATAGAAGGTGTGAGAACTTCCGAGACCACTAGCGTATTCTCCTTGGTAGAAGTATGGATTTTCAGGGCTCAGAATGGTACGACGAGTTGCTTGATAAACTTCATCATCGACCGAACAGTAATCCAGATAAGGTGCAGCCAGCAGACTTGGTACGTTTGGATCATCCATGATGCTAGCATTTCCCAAACCATCCACTTCAAAGGCATAAATCTTTTCGCCCTTGCTGTTGGTGGTGTAAGCGTAGTTTTCGATTCCTTCTTGGATTTCAGACTGGAGGCGCTTAGCGTCTGTGATAACACTCTCGCTCTCAGCTAGGTTTAATGCTGCGAAGATCTCTTGCACATAACCCAAGACTACTACAGCAAACATATTTGACGGAATCAAGTAACTATACTGACAGCAGTCATCGCTCGGACGAAAAGCTGACCAGGTCATACCTGTCACTGCAAAATCAGGTCCAAAGCCATCATTTACCAAGGTGTCTTCCTTACGGTCCGTATCTCGGACAAAACGATAAGGAGAGTTGGTGTGGTCTTGTTCCACTGTCCACAGATGGAGAATTTCCTTAGTCGCTGCGACAAAAGTCTCATCAAACTGACTAGTCTCGCCAGTCTCTTTCCAGAGGAGATAAGCCAGCTGCAAAGGATAGCAAAGTGAGTCCACCTCATACTTGCGTTCCCAAATCCAGCCATTAAGGTCTGTGTGGTCAGTCTCGTGGTGCCCCTTCCAGTTTTCCTCAATGTTAAAAGAGTTGGCATATGGATCCTTGAGAATCAAGGTCATCTGACGTTTAACCAAACCTGCAATGGTCTGACGCAGGAGGGCATCTCTTTTAGCCACATGTAGGTAGGGTCTGAGTTGGGCTGTCGAATCTCGAAGCCACATAGCAGGAATATCCCCAGTCAAGACAAAGGTTGAACCATCTTCTAGGATTTCAACCGTATTGTCCAAGGTGTCTGTGTAGCAACGCTCGAAAACATCCACCCACTCTGGATGGTCCTTAGCCCGCTCTGCCACTTCATCTAGCCATTCTCGAACAATTTCTTTTGAATAAATCATCGTGCAGTATCCTCTTTCAAACAAGTTTCATTTTCAGTATATAGCTTTTGAGACAGAAAATACATACACAAATGATAGTCATTTTTCTACAAAATAGTTATCTTTGAAGCTCCTTTTCTAAAGGTTATCTCTTTCTGATATAATGTAGAAAAACAGCTAAAGGAAAGACTATGAAACCACTACTTGAAACCATCGATACCCGCTTTGGAACTGCCAGCAAGCATGCCTTTTCTCGGGGAAATACCCTGCCATACACAGGCGTGCCTTTCGGGATGAATTACTTTGTACCCCAGACCAGTGACCAGGAGGGCTCTTGGTTTTTCGATCCGCATCTGCCTATCTTTCAGGGGATTCGATTAACCCACCAGCCCAGCCCTTGGATTGGCGACTACTCTTGGCTCCTTCTGACACCTGTCACAGGCCAACTGGGTGGAGACAGCCTCTTCCATCGTCAGTCTTCTTATGACATAGATAAGACCTCTTTCAAACCTCATTATCTGAAGATTTTCTCCCTGCGCTATCAGATTGAAACCCAGCTCACACCGACTTGCTACGGTGCTTCTATTCGTTTGGAACAAAAGCAAGGCAAAACCCTCTCGCTCTATCTTCACGCAACAGATGAACTGACCGTGGAGCAAGTAGATAAGAGAACTCTTGCCCTACGACAAGAAGGAAAAACTGAGACCAACAAAAATCCACTGATATTGTTCATATCCCTGAAAATGAATACGGATATTCTTGCAATCAGACAAGAAGAGGGAGACTGGCGAATCGACTTAGCAAGTAGCCATGCTGAAATTCAGCTAGGGACTTCTTTCATCTCTCCTTCTCAAGCTCTAATCAATCTACCTCAAAAAGATTTTGATAACTGTAAAGCAAATGCGCAGGTGGACTGGGAAAATCTCCTCCATCGTTTTGACATTATAGAGACAGGAGAAGCTGACCGAACCTTCTTTGATCACTGTCTCTACAGACTCTTCCTCTTTCCTCAGACTTTTTATGAGGTTGATGAATCAGGGCAAGCCATCCACATAGATTTGGCTACTGGAACTGTCAAGCCTGGTGTCCTCTTTAGCAACAATGGTTTCTGGGATACCTTCCGCACCACCTTCCCCCTCTTTGCCCTTATCATACCGGAACACTACCACCGCTTCTTAGAAGGATTTCTCAATAACTACCGCGATACTGGTTTTCTTCCAAAATGGCTGGCTCCAGATGAACGTGGCATGATGCCAGGTACACTTTTAGACGGTATTATAGCAGATAGCGCCTGCAAGGACATGGCCCCCGACCTAGAAGAAGAACTCCTCCAAGCCATGCTTGAAACAGCCAGCAAGGCCGACCCTATCGGCATCAATGGTCGTCACGGACTAGCCCAATACCAAGAACTAGGCTACCTCTCTACCGACCACCACGAAAGCGTCAGCCACACCCTAGACTATGCCTATAGTGACTTTTGTATCGCTAGCTGTGCTGAAAAACTAGGGAAAATAGATATCGCTGAAACCTACAAGGCCGCATCACAAAATTACCGCCATCTATTTGACGCTGAGACAGGTTACATGCGAGCGCGTGATGGTCAAGGCAACTTCCGTCCTGATTTCTCTCCTTATAGTTGGGGACGCGACTATGCCGAATGCTCTGCCATCCAAGCAACTTTAGGCGTCCTCCACGATATCCCAGGCTTGATACAGCTTATGGGTGGAAAAGAAGCCTTTAGCAACTATCTTTTAAAAGCCTGTCAGGAGGCTCCCCTCTTTGAGACAACAGGCTATGGTTACGAGATTCACGAAATGAGCGAAATGGCTACTGCTCCTTTTGGGCAACTCGCCATTTCTAACCAACCTAGCTTCCACATTCCTTATCTCTTCCGCTACAGCGATTACCCTGACTACACTGCCCTTCTCATCAAGACTCTCCGTCAGAAGGCCTTTCACCCAAGTTGGGAAGCCTATCCTGGCGATGAAGACAATGGCAGTCTCTCAGCCTGGTACATCTGGTCAGCTCTCGGATTTTATCCGACCTGTCCAGGCAAACCAAACTATGACCTCGGAATTCCTCTCTTTGACCATCTCCGAGTCTATCTTGCCAAAGAAGATAAATGGCTAGATATTCATGCTGAGCAAAACCACAGCCACTTTAACTTTGTAAAAGAATGCCGACTGGATAAAACACTCGTATCAACTATTCAACACCAAAACCTCTTAAAAGCTGAACAACTAACCTTCACCCTCAGCTGGTTACCAAGTCACTAGCTAGTAGACAAAAGAGCCTTTGTATCGTGCAAAGGCTCTTTTATTTTATGAAACTTGTACTTGAAGTTGATCAACCAACTGTCCATCCACAGTCAAATTGAGATAGAAATCCAAGGTCTTATCAGCAGCAAAATACAGGGTTGGTAGGCACAAATCTTTTTTGCTTTCCCCAGCTTGGAATTGAAGGACTTGAATTTCGTCCTGATAGGCGACACCATGGACACCTGTCCCTGGTTGAATCGAAATCTTAGCTTCCAAAGGACCACTACATTCTCTGCGCTTCACTGTAAAATGGACATTTTCTCCCTTGATTACAGCCAGACTTTTTTCTACAAATGCTGGCCCCTGAACAGCTACTGTTTGTGACAACCTCGGAGTTTTATAGAGTGAAATCTTAGTCAATACAGGCATAGATAGTGCCTCTGTAATCGTCACGCGCACCTTCTGTGCCTCTACTAGCGGACCTCGCAGGAGGCGCTTATGACCAACTGTAAAGCCCTTACCAAATTCTTGCCAGACGCCATCCACCTCTACTAGCACATGAAAAGCAGCGATTCGTTGCCCTAGCTTCAAATCTTCTCTTAACTCAATTACATCAAAAGTTTTAGGTGATCCTAAGTCGAGTTCTAACTGGATGGGCAAGTCTGCATCGCTTGCCCAAGAGCTGGTCTCAAGACCGTCTGTCAGATGGTGACAAGCAAAGTCTGCGGAAAGAGCTGGACCAGATACCTTAGCTCCCAGAGCCAAATCTTCTTTATAGAGCTCATTGCGATAGGCCGCAAATTCATAGAGGCGTTCAATATCCTTTGCATCAAATAGCCCATCTTGATTCGGCGGAATATTAAGTAGGAGCGGGGTTCCTCTCCCCACTGAGTGAAAATAGATTTCGACCAACTCCTCAAGTGACTTAGGATCCTGGTCCTCATGGTAAAACCAACCCGGCCGAATAGAGACATCTGCCTCACCGATTGAAAAAATCATGCCCGAGGGATCTCCGTGCTGAAGATAGTCCAGCTCTGCTTCTGTTCCTAGTTTATCAGGATTCACCTTTTGCCATAGAGGATTACCTGCATACCCTCGTTCATTGCCAATCCAGCGGATACTAGTGCCTTCTGTTGAAAAAATTAAACAATCGCCCTGCAGTTCACGAATGGTTTCAAACCATTTTTCAAATTCATAATTGACCTTTTGAGCGCCCTCTCCTCTGGCACCATCCATCCAGACCTCAGCAAATTTCCCTCCATTTCCATAGGCAGGATTTGATAAGATCTCCTTCAGCTGAGCCAGATAATAGGCATTATAGTCCGCTTCTCGGTCCACATGATAGAGAGGACTGTGGGCATCCCACGGTGACAGGTAGACCCCCATATCCATATCAAACTCTGTGGCAGCTTGTGATACTTCAAGGAGCAAATCCCCCTCTCCACTCCTCCAAGGACTGGCCTTGACCGAATAATCTGTGTGAACTGTCGGATAGAGGACAAAACCATCGTGGTGTTTGACCACCAAAATCAACTTTTTAAAGCCCGTTTCTTTGAGTACACGAACCCACTCACGCGCGTCTAACCTTGTCGGGTTAAATCGTTCAGGATTCTCCTGACCTGTCCCCCATTCCTGGTCATAAAAGGTATTGGGCCCAAAATGGATAAAGGCTGCTAGTTCATCCTCTAAATAAGCTAGCTGGGCCTGACTAGGCAAGGGGCCATGCGGTTTTATTTCTCTTACCATATTACTTCCTATCTACATTTTTCTTTACTTTTTTTGCATACACTTGCAATTCTGTTAACGCTAGTGGATTTACCAAGTTTTCAAATCGAAGACGAAGGGCATAGGTTTCCACCTTGTCAAATTCAAAACGAAGCTCCTCATCCTTATCACTTGAAACTTTTCTAATAGCTGATACAGGTCGCCAATTCTCCTCTTGTTTGAGCAGGGAATCCTTATCTAAATGATTTGGAGTCCGAGGCAAGGCAGGCTCATTCCCTACATAATAGTCGATATAGGTCGGATCAACAGCCAAATAGTCTTGATTCTCAACATAATATAAGGTCAGGTTATCCACAAATCGCGGTTTTAAAATCCCTGCATCTCCAAAAAGAATGCCCACGCTGGCTTGCTCTGACTTGGTAATCCAAGTATTGGCTGTCGATTTTTTCCGAGCAATGACCTTGTCATTGAGGTAAGAGGCTGGGTGATTTGGCTCTGAGTGAGAAGCAAAGACCAGAGGCAGGTTGGACCCTGTCCACTGATTGGAAATAACTTCCCCATCTACACTGGCATCTGTCACATGAATGGTGACTGTTGCTGGCAACTCACAGCCCGCTACTTGCCCTGTGAGCACACATTCTCCTACCTGAGCATAGACTTGAGGATCGACTTCATCCCAAGTCACCTTGGCCGTATCTCGTCTGCCATCTGATAAGACTAGCTTGACTCGGTCTGGTAAGTGTGGGGCTTCCTTGACAAGCGTCCAAACCCTTTCAGGCTCAATAGCACAAATCCCTTGGACACAAACCTGAGCAGAAGCCTTTAAATCCAGACCTTCTAGCTGACCAGATACCGTAAACTCATGAAATCTTGCCAAAGCTTGCTCAGGAATCTCCTCCCAAGCAACCTTGACTCGTTTTGCACCGCCTGACTCATAGTCCATCAAAACTGAAGATGGCAGCTGTGGATAAGTCCCCCTATCTGTATACAAGCGAAGTGGTCGTACAGAAACCGCCTGCCCTAGTGAGGTATTTTCTGCAACCTGCAAATGAGTTTGATAGGTCTTCCCTTGATAAATGGCGCGAATAGCCACGTCGCCAGCAGACAAACAATGAAGCACTCCCTGATTTATAATGGCCTGGGCACTACCACTCATCTCCCAAATCACTTCACTATTCCCCACCTTGTTCACAGGGTTATCCACAGTTTGTGGATAAAGTCCAATAGCTGGGGAATCCCCTTCTTGTAATCCGGCCTGCTTATCCACTCGAATCTCAAATAAGCGCTGATTTTTCACTGGCTGGCAATCAAAAGCCTCTCCCACTAAGAGATCAAAACTTGCTGTCTCTAGCCCTCTGGCACTGGCCTTTACTCTTACTTGGCCTGCCTGCTCCAAGCTCTGAACCAAAAGTACACCTCTGCCATGGAAGGCCTTCCTCTTAAACCGACCATTTTTCTGAGCCTGATAACGTTCACGACTGGCCTGCCTGCCGTTATCCACACCTACAATGCGAGCAGGGCCCTCAATTTTAAAATGAATCTGATTGGAAGCACTCGGCACCCAATTTCCATCCTTGTCCAATACATCAAAATAGAGATAAAGGAGGTCTTGCCCATCTGGCTCCAGTTTTGTTTTCTCGGCATGAAGCCCAATCTTAGCAGGCTTACCTGCAGTCACCACCCTATCTTCTGCCACAAGCTGACCTTGACGGTCATAGGCCACAGCACGCAATTCTCCTGGTTGATAAGCCAAACGCCATTCGAGATAGAGCTGGTCAGAACTTGCTCCCTCTTGGTATTTTCTGCCATCTGAAGTCCATTTTTCCTGAAAGGTCTTTCTGCCTTGGGATTTTCCATTGAGAAATAGCTCTACAGAACCAGCATTTGAATACACTCGAACAGGGATATCCCCATACTTATCCACAACTTGTTGATAACTCTTGTGAATTTCCCAATTCCAATGGGGCAGGATATGAACCATGGGATGCTGATCTACATCCACCCACTGACTTTGATAGAGATAATAATCATTTTTAGGAATCCCTGCTGTATCCACAAGCCCAAAATAAGAACTCTTGACCGGCGTGTCATTTTGGTTGTGCCAAGGAGTCGGCTCACCGATATAGTCCACTCCTGTCCAGATAAACTGACCGGCATAGTCTAGCCGATTTCTATCTGCTATCCAAGCAGCCGTCGCTGTCTTCCCCCAAGGAACTCGATCATTGCCATAATCCGACTGTTCAAAATTCCGCACGCGACGATTATTCCCAACACATTCCTTATCTGGGCGAAAATAGCTGTCACGCGTCCGTGTAGCCGATGAGGTTTCAGATCCATAAAGTCGCCACTTGGGATGTCTTTTGCGAATCCCATCAATATTGTCTTCCGAGTAATTCAAGCCCACCACATCCAGCAAATCAGCAATCTTTTCATGACCTCCAGAACCGTCTCCAAAGCGGAACTGATCCATTCCCATGGTCACAAAACGGCTATCATCAACCTCCTTAACCTTCTCTAGCAAGCGTTTGATCGTCTTCAATGAATGAGCATCACCATTTGCTTCGCTTACTTCATTTCCCAAGGACCACATAAAAATTGCTGGATTGTTCTTGCCACGCTGGACCATGGTTCGCAAATCGTAATCTGACCAGAAATCGCCTGCTTTCGCTTCTGGATGAGTCGCTTCTTCCTCAAAAAAGCGACCATAGTCATATTCTTTCTTGCCTCCATACCAGGTATCAAAGGCTTCTTCTTGGATGAGTAGGCCCATTTTGGCAGCCAGATCCAGCAAAATGCTACTGGCTGGATTATGGGTGATTCGAATAGCATTGACCCCCATTTCCTTCATCTGGCGCAAGCGTCTCTCAGCAGCTGACCTGTTTTCCACAGCTCCCAGCGCTCCGTAGTCATGATGGAGACAAACCCCATGAATCTTCAACCAGCGACTATTTAGAAAGAAGCCCTTATCCGCTTGCCAATCCATATGGCGGTAACCAAAGCTCTCCTCTTCTTCATCAACCAAAATGCCATTTTTATAAAGACGAGTCTTCAATTGGTAAAGGTGAGGATGGTCAATATCCCAAAGCAAGGGTTGAAAAATTGATATTGCTTGTTGGAAAGAATGTTTGTCTCCAGCTTCAATCACTACAGAGTCTGTCGCCTGCCAGTCTGACAGTTGCTGCCCATCATACCAGATACTCTGTTCTAAATATACCGAAACGGACTGAGGTCCGTCATTTGAAACCTTGCTTTCAAGCTGGGTTTCCACTCAAGATTGCTTTTGCTCCTTTAGCTTAGGACTTTTTATCGTAATCCCATACAAATCTAGATGAACTGCATCTGTAATCAACAATTTTACTTCTCGGTAGATACCACTACCCGAATACCAACGACTGCTAGGTTGCTGATTTTCCACAAAAACTGCTAACTGGTTAGCCGTCCCATCGTTTCTTAGATAAGGCGTGATATCATAAGAAAAGGGCGTATAGCCATTGGGATAATAGCCCAGCACTTGCCCGTTGATATAGACTTGGGCATTCATGTAAACCCCATCAAAGAGCAAACGCACCGAAACAAGACTGGCATCTTCTTCCAAGTAAAACTGCGTCCGGTACCAGGCCTGACCCCCATTTAGCTGGCCACCCTCATTTTGCGCTGGCGAATAATGGTCAAAATCATTGTAAATACTCCAGTCATGCGGCACTTGAATAGCCTGCCAATTTTCCCTCTGAAAATCCGGTGACAAGGCTTCTTCTTTCCCCACCTCCTGACTAAAAAACCAGTGATTCCGTAAAACTTCTTCTCTTCTCATACAAACATTCCTCATTAAACAAGTCTATTGACTTGACTATAGCACAAAACAAAAGCGCTTTCAAGTTTTCCTCCATCACTCCCTAAATACTCAGAAAAGATTCTATAATTTGTGGAGGAGGATTTTAGTTCCTAAACATACAAAAACAATGCAAAAAGAGCCTGTTACCAAGCTCTTTAGTCTATTATTTCTTGTCAGCACGGAGGGCTGACAAGATTTGTGTACGGATATCATCCACACCATTTGGCGTATTTGGTAAAAAGATGGTTTGATTTCCTTTAGAGGCAAAGGTATTCAAAGTATCCAAATATTGGTTGGTCAAGAGGATGGACATGATTTGTTCTTCTGTCATGCCAACATTGGCTTCCTTGAGTTCGGTGATAGACTCTGCCAATCCATCCACAATCGCCTTACGCTGTTGGGCAATCCCCACACCATGAAGGCGGTCTTTTTCTGCTTCGGCTTCAGCTGCAGTGACAATTTTAATCTTGTCAGCTTCCGCCAATTCTTGCGCTGCCACCCGCTTACGTTGCGCCGCATTGATTTCATTCATGGATTGCTTAACTTCTGCATCTGGTTCGACCTTGGTAATCAAGGTTTTCACAATAATGTAGCCGTAAGTTGTCATTTCTTCCGCCACTTGGTGTTGAACCTCAAGGGCAATCTCGTCTTTTTTCTCAAACAGTTCATCCAAGGTTAATTTTGGAACAGAAGAGCGAAGAGCGTCTTCAATATAAGATTTAATCTGAGATTCTGGACGCATAAGTTTATAGTAGGCATCAGTCACGCTCTGCTCATTGACACGGTACTGAGTCGCCACATTCATCATAACGAACACATTATCCTTGGTCTTGGTCTCAACCACAATATCGCTTTGCAACAAGCGCAACTGAATCCGTGCTGCAATCGAGTCAATTCCAAAAGGCAAGCGAATATGAATACCGCTATTGGCAACCTTTTGGTATTTCCCAAAGCGTTCAATAATCGCCACCGACTGTTGACGAACCACATAAACTGTACTCAGTGTGACTATCACCAATAGGAGCACACAAACCACCACAAAAATCATCAAAAATGTTGCCATTATCGTGACCTCCATCATTATTTTTCCTGTATTATAGCACATTTAAAGAAGGCTGTGCAGTTTTAACTGCGATTTTTAAAAATAAAATGTTAACCATCTATTTTGTAACTAAAAAGATAGCCTCATACAAAGCTATCCTTTGATTCTCATCAATGCGCCAACATTTCTTGAGCGATTTCTTGGCCAGATAGGTTATCTGGGTAGTAGGTTGGCCAGTTATCCATTTCTTCAAAGAGGGCTTCTTGGCTTGTGCCTCCAAAGAAGATATGGAAATGTTCTGCCTTAACTGGGGCGATATTGTGGTCACTAAACTGAACATACTTGAACTGTCCAGCGTCTGCATCTGTGGCTTCAAAGAGGAAGCGCACGCCACGATTGCCTTTCTTGTAAGTCAAGATTTTCTTACCAACATACTTGTAGGTGAATTTCTTACTTTGTCCACCTTGAACAAATTCCATAGTATTATCAGAAATGTTGATCTTAGTCACATCTGTCTGGTAGCCTTTTGTATAGTAGGCCTTGTACTCAGCCTGGGTCATCTTACCAGTCAACTTAGCCTTGTAGTCAAATACTTGATCAAAAGTACCATCTTCAAGGAAAGGATAAACTGATTGCCAGTTACCTGAATAGTCACTCAAGGTGCGGTCCTTGACGTCTGCATCCTCGAAGTAACCATTTTGAACTGTCTTGGTATCCTCTGCCTTTTCAGGCTCGATTGCTGGGCCTTCTTGGTCTGTTGTTTGTTTTAAAGCCTTGAGGTTTTTCTCCATGATTGAGATGTAATTTTCTCCAGCCTTGGTATCCTCTTCTGTCAGACTTTCCAAAGGATTGAGGACATCTGTTTTGACACCTGCTTCTTTTGAAAGTGTGTTAGCAAGAGCTTGTGAGGCATTTTCTTCAAAGTAGATATAGGCAATTTTATTTTTCTTGACGTACTCTGTCAATTCTGCCAGACGTGCAGCTGATGGTTCTGCATCTGGAGAGAGACCTGAGATTGCGACTTGTTTGAGTCCATAGTCCAAAGCAAGGTAGTTAAAGGCTGCGTGTTGAGTCACAAAGCTCTTTTGTTTGGCTTGAGACAAGCCTTCTGCGTAAGCCTTATCCAAGGCTTGCAATTTTTCGATATAGGCAGCAGCATTCTTCTCAAAGGTCTCTTTTTTATCAGGATAATCTGCTGACAAGCTATCACGGATGTACTCTACAAGTTTGATGGCACGGACTGGTGACAACCAAACATGGGGATCGTACTCATGGTGATGGCCTTCTTCTCCATGGTCATGGTCTCCCTCTTCTTCCTCACCACCTGGCAAAAGCAACATATCGCCTGTCGCCTTGATGGTTTTGACCTTTTTCTTATCCAAAGTATCTAGCAATTTAGGTACCCATGTTTCCATGTTTTCATTTTCATAAACGAAGGTATCTGCGTCTTGGATTTTAGCAACTGCCTTGGCAGAAGGTTCGTATTCATGGGGTTCTGTACCAGCACCGATGAGGAGTTCTACATTAGCAGTATCTCCTGCGACTTGCTTGGTAAATTCATAGACAGGGTAAAAGGTTGTCACGATATTGAGTTTGCCATCTGCCTGCTTTTGATTGGAACAAGCCACTAAAAACAAGGCACATAGACTGGCTAGCAATAAACTAATTTTTTTCACGATAGTCTCCTATTTGATAAAACGTCTTACTAAACTAATAAGTAAAAAGACAGTTACAAAAATAATGGTAATACTTGCACTTGCAGGTGTTTCTGCATAGTAGGAAATGTAAAGTCCTGCCACCATTCCCAAAAAACCAATAGCACTGGCAAGCAGCATAACCGATTTAAAGTTTTTCCCCAGACGCAGGGCAATACTAGCTGGCAAGACCATAATGGTCGATACCAGAAGAGCTCCTGCAGCAGGAATCATAAGGGCAATGGCTACTCCTGTCACCATGTTAAAAAGAATAGACATGGTACGAACAGGCAAGCCATCCACAAAGGCCGTATCTTCATCAAAGGTCAAGATATACATCGGACGAAGGAAGAGGAAGGTCAAAATCAAAACAACCGCCGCAATGACAAAGAGGGAAATAACCTGCTCTTCACTGATCGTCACGATTGAACCAAAAAGATACTGGTCCAAACTCATTGAGCTAGAGCTTTTACCCTTGCTCATGACAATCAGAGAAACAGCCAGACCCGTTGACATGAGGATAGCTGTCCCGATTTCCATAAAGCTCTTGTAAACCGTACGGAGATACTCCAGGAAGACTGCCGCAATCAAAACAATGGCAATAGTGGAAATAGTCGGAGAAATCCCCAGAACCAAACCAAAAGCTACACCCGAAAGCGAGACGTGGCTGAGGGTATCACTCATCAAACTCTGACGACGCAAGATAAGGAAGGTTCCCAATACCGGCGAGAAAAGACTCATGGCAATAACGGCCAGAAAGGCACGTTGCATAAAGTCATAAGATAACAAACTAAGCATGGCCCACCTCCTGATCATTCTCATGAACATTGAAACAACGCCATGGCGAGTCTTGGTTACGGACTAGATGAATATTGCGATCCGCATAATCCTTAACTTCTTCAGGGTCATGGGTAATCATCAAAACAGCCTTGCCATGATGATGGGCGCTGTGGTGCATGAGTTCGTAAAATTCATTTTTACTTCCTGCATCCATTCCCGTTGTCGGCTCATCTAGGATAAACACATCTGGATCCGAAGCAAACATACGCGCAATCACCGCTCGCTGCTTTTGCCCTCCAGAAAGAGACCCCAAGCGTTTGTCTCGGTGTTCCCACATGCCAACTGAATCCAGACTAGCCTTGATATGCTCCTCATCATGAGCATTCAAGCGACGGAACCAGCCTTTTCGTGGATAACGACCCGACTTGACAAATTCGTAAACCGTACTTGGAAAACCCGCATTAAAACTGGCAATCTGTTGAGGAAGGTAGGCTATTCTCAATTTCTTACCCTGTGTATTTGTCTTTGAAATAGTCACCTTGCCAATGCGTGGTTGGAGGATACCAAGACTAGCCTTGATCAGTGTCGTCTTAGCTGCCCCATTCTCCCCCGTCAAGGTAACAAATTCCCCACTATCAACACTATAATTGATATGTTCAAGAACGGGCTCCTTATCATAATAGAAGGATAAATCCTCTACCGTAATATATCTCATTATTTGATTTCTCCTACTAAAGCAGTCAAAAACCGCTGGATCACTTTTTGTTCATTTGGAGTAAACTGAGTCGCCACTTGTTCATAGGTTAAAAGTGTATGCTCATGGTGATGGTGGTGCTCCTCAGCAATTGGGCGAGCCAAATCAGTCAATTGATAAAAAATCACACGCGCATCCTTCGGATCTTTAGATGTTTCCAACATCCCTTCCTTGACCAAAGACTTAATGGCCTTGGTAACTGCTGCCTGACTGACATTGAGGCGACGCGCCAATTCTGAATTTGTTAAAGATTCCTCTGACAAGAGCATGAGAATATGCTCCTGGGTATTGGTCAGGGCCACCTCGCTAGTACAATGACCTATTAGGATTTCATGCTGATTTTCTGCCTGCAAAATCACCTCATTCAAAAAAGCATCGATATCCTTCGCTAGCTGTCTCATATTTGACTCCTTTCCTTTTAGACTTCTCTTTTTTAAGAGAAAATACTATTCTTTGAAAAATTATTTACTGGTTAATTATATCACAACCAAAAAAAGAGTCAAGAAAAAACGTGAAAACCAGTTTCATTCTTGAACTCTTCCATATTATCATCTATTGAAATTCCTTGGCATTTCCATCATAAGTCGCCCAATCTTTGCTGAAAAAGCGCTCATTCAGATGGTAAGTCGGAGCTGGGGTGGGATTGGATAGGAAGGGATCAACAGCCTTGTCAAATGCCAACCAACCCAACCAACCAAGGTGAATGGTGTCCTTCATAAAGAAAGGCTCCCCGCCATCCTTAGAAAAATCTGCTATATTGGTAAAACCTTGACTTTCTAACTGGTAGCGAATCTTCTGCACCGTTTGTTGGTACATATCTTCTCGTAAACCAGCGTAGTCCATCCATTTTTTATTAACAGGTGGAATAATAAAAATCGGGTTTACCTTAGATTTAGAAAACTGTGTTAACACCAACTGCAAGTCATTATACTCTGGCGACTTGAGATAGGTAAAGCTTTTCTGAGAGTCCTTTAATTTCTTCAAATCCTTCTTGATCTGCGTATTATAGAAATAATTTTCCATTCCCAGATCATTATTAGAAGTATTCTTTTCAGCATCTGCTTTAACAACATCTTCTATGGCTTGATAAGAAAACTGGTCTGGCAAAGTCTTTAAATACTTAACTACATGCTTGTCATAATTGACATAGCCTCTAACTGAAAACTGACCAAAAAAGGAAGCTTGGCGTTCATTAAAACGAGCCAATAATTCGATCATTTCATTGTCTGCCGACGACAACTCTTCTTTACTTGCCAACTTCTGAACCAGATCCTTCATAGCTACGTTTGGAAACTGCTGTAGTAAGCGAGTCGCTGCATATTGACTAGCCTGATCTCCAGATTGATGTTTCAGAAAACTGGTCAACTGGTCTCCATTAAAATACTGCTGAAAAGCTGCTGGCTCATAGCCATTTTTACTGAACCACTGGGGTGAGATAACATACACAACTTGTTTATTCTCTAGCTGTGGCAACATCTGTTGCATCCCAAAATACTGGTTGAGTGATGCAGCTCCCCTCTGCCCTAAAAGATAAGGGCGATAGGAGCGATTGTACTTCTCAGCCAAAACTGCAGGATGAGCACCATCAAAACGAAGCCATTCACTGGAGCCAAAGAAGGGAACAAAACGTATATTTGGATCAGATAGGGCTCTGACCTTTTGACTCCGCTCCTTAAAACTTTCAATGGTAGTAGCTACCGCAGAACGCTTCTCAGATCCCAAATCATGATGCATCTCAGCAGGATAGAAAAAGATGAGCAGACAAACCAACAAACCAGCTATCAAGACCGGTCCGAAGATCATCCATAAGCGTTTAAGCATTTTGTAGCTCCACAATACCAGCTATGATTTTATTGGCTGTATTCCAGTCATCACGACCAAACTCTGTTACAGGGACACGAATGTCAAAACGGTTTTCAATCTCTACAATTAACTCTACCGTTCCCATACTATCCAAGACACCTGCATCGAAAAGATCTTCATCCATCATGTCAGAAACATCTTCCATAAACAACTCATCAATAATTTCGATAACTTCTGATTTGATATCCATATTTTATTTCCTTTATTTTTTAAACCATAAATCATTCAAAAATCCAGAAAAGATTAAGAATGACAGCATGACGACATGGAAGGTGACAACCATGCCAAGCAACTGAATCCAGCGATTCTCAGGTAGAGCAGCCTTCCCTGCTTTTTTCCGTTCCTTATTGAGCGTTTTTTTCTTGCGAATCCAAGCGTCATTGATAACCAGTCCAATCCCATGAAAGAGGCCATAGGCGACGTAGTACCAAGTCACACCGTGCCAAAATCCCATAATCAGCATATTTACAATATAGGCCACACTTGAGGTTACATTGCGATTCTTAAAGACCTTCTTTCTGGTCAATACCATCACCATTCGCATAAAGACAAAGTCACGGAACCAGAAAGAAAGACTCATGTGCCAACGATTCCAAAACTCTTTTAAATCCCTTGATAAAAAAGGCTTATTAAAGTTGATGGGGCTACGGATTCCCATTAAGTTTGAGATAGCCAAGGCAAACATAGAGTAACCTGCAAAATCAAAGAAAAGCTCCAAACCAAAGGTATACATAACCGCTAAAGCATAGGGGTTAAAGAAGCCACCTGACTGCAGGGCTAGATTCTTCAGAGGAGGTAGTAAAGTTTCTCCTAAAACATGAGCCAGGATAAACTTGTACAAAAATCCCCACATGATATAGCGAACAGATTCATCCAGCATATCCATCAACTCATCCCGCTCAGGAATGGTCTGATAATTTTCATTAAATCGCTTAAAGCGATCGATTGGGCCACTTGAAAAAGTCGGCATGAAGAGAAGAAAACGGAGGAATTCCCAGAGGGTAAAATCCTTAATCACTCCATCTCTCAGTTCGATGATAATCCCAACCGAACGAAAGGTCAGGTAAGAAATACCCAAAAAGCCAAGCAAAGACTGCGTTCCATTGATAGCCGGCTGCACCTTGACAAAGATAATCGGAAGGAGGGACAGAAAACTAACTAGGTAGAAGACCCACTTGCCATCCTTACTTTTTCGATAATGCTTGTAGAAGAGTACGAGCAATATTTCCCAGCAAAGGTAAGTACCCAAAGCAACCAACTGATTGGTCTTCCCACCTACCAACATGGTGACGATAAAGAAGAGACTAACCAATACCTCGTACCAGGCAAAGCGTTTCTTGAAAAAGAGGCCTATAAAGATGGGCAAGGTTGCAGCAATCACATAGACAAAATACTGAGGATTACCATATGGCTCTAAATGAGGAAGCTGTTGAAAGAACTCCATCATCTCTTATTCACCTCGTTAATCAATCCTTTGATGTCAATCTTTCCATTTGGAGTCAGTGGCAAACTGTCTCGGTAAAGGAATTTAGATGGCATCATGTAGGACATCATGATATCTGTTAAATCTTCCTTGATAGCCTTGGTAATATCAATATCTCGCTCAAACTGCTCACGAACACCGTCTTTCAAGATGACATAAGCCAATAGATTTTGCACCTTGTGGTCTTTATTATAACGTGGCACAGCTACAGCAGACTCGATAAAGCGAGACTTATTGAGGTTTTGAGAGACATCTTCTAACTCAATGCGGTAACCGTTGAACTTAATCTGGAAGTCCATGCGTCCGCCGTAGAGAAGTAAGCCTTCATCTGTCATAGTTCCCACATCTCCTGTATGGTAGGCTGGTAGACCTTCAAACTCAAAGAAGGCTTCTGCCGTTTTTTCAGGATTGTTCATATAACCTTTTGAAACGGCTGGTCCAGAAACAATGATTTCTCCCTGTTCGCCATTTGGCAATTTATTGCCGTCCTCGTCAATGATAAAGGTTGGAGAATCAGCCTTGGTATAACCGATTGGTAGGCGTTTGAGAGTCGCTAGCATCTCGTCTGTCACAGCAACAGCTGACAGGGCTACTGTCGCTTCTGTTGGGCCGTAAGCATTGATAATACGGGCATTTGGGAAACGTTTGCGTAGTTTTTGAGCCGTTTTAACCGTCAATTCTTCTCCATCAAAGTAGAAATGCGTGATTCCAGGCATTTTCTCACTATTAAAGTCTTCTGACAACATGGCCATATCCGCAAAAGAAGGCGTTGATGTCCAGATAGCGATTGGCAATGAAAAGATGGTCGCAAAGAGTTGCTTAAAGTCCTGAGTAATAGCTGAAGGAAGGGCAAAAAGTGTACCACCCAGTGCCAAGGTCGGTGCCCAATACATGACAGACAAGTCAAAAGAATAAGGGGGCTGAGCCAGCATTTGCGGACGACTTGGCGTCGCAAATTCCTTGTCCGTAATCATCCAGTTGGTAAAGCTGAGGAGATTATCATGTGAAATCTGTACTCCCTTTGGCTTACCAGTCGTACCAGAAGTAAAGATAATGTAGTAGTTATCATCTCCCTTGACTGGATGCGTGATCTCATATCTAGACCCTTGAGCAAAGGCTTCTTGAACCTGAGCTAGAGTCATCATCGGCGTAGAAACCTGCTCCAATGGGAAGTCTGAAACGGCAATAATCAAACTTGGCTCCGCTACTTCTAAAATAGCTGAAACTCGCTCCAAAGCCGAATGGCTATCAATTGGAATGTAGGCATGACCTGACTTAGTCAGCGCTACAAAAGTTGCCAACATTTCATATTCTTGGCCACCAAAAACAACCACAGGAGACTTCTCTGGCAAATCCAGTTGATCAATGGCTGCAGCCAAACTATCCGAATCAGCCTTTAAATCTCCATAAGTGTGTTCCTGCCCCAAAACATTGTAAACAGGATAGCTAGGCTGTGTCTGAGCAAAATGCTCAATGGTTTCAATCATATCTACTATTGGTTTATTTGACACAATAGGAATTCTCCTTCAAGTTAAAATTCATTATAGATAAAGCTTCCTTGACCCTGACCAAGATAGCTAAAGAAGTAAAGCAGCCCCAGAAAGATAAGAAAATACAAGGCTGTCCGACCAAGAAAGAGGTACAATTCTTTTCTCTGTTTCATCAAGAAAAACCATTCATTTCTGTAATTTTTGCTAAATAAGATAGACTCTTACTATAGTATTTTTCTACCATTGTACCACTTTATAGGCTAGTTTTTCAATTGTTTACCGTACATTTTCACTAGATTTCAGCTTATTTTAAGGGTTATGCGCTTTTTCTATGTATATTTCAAGTAGAGTGATACTGTTTCAAAACTCCATTTTATGAGAAAATGAAGGAAATCTTCCCATAATAAAACGCACGATATCAAGTTTTTTCAACACCTGATACTATGCGATTTGCTGATTTTTAAAGACTTTTTAACTAGTCTCTCATTTAAAATAATCTCGTCTGATATAAATTAAAATAGCTTCTATCACCAGACAAATGGCCGATATCCAAAAACTGATACTAATACCAAAACTCTCAGTAATATAGCTCATTAGCAAAACAAATACTGAAAATGCTAGTGTCGAAATCACTTCAAGAACGGAATAGACATTAACCAAGTTATTTTCCTCTACTGTTTCCTGAAGAAATACACTTTCAGGAACTTCTTTTAGTTGCGATAACATACCAACTAAAGCTGAAAATACTAAAAACATCTGTGCATTTGGAAAAAATAGAATAGTCAGTGTCACTATTGCCATGGCTACAAGAGGAAAAAGAATACTTTCCCATTTAGCAGCAAGAAACTTTTCAGATAGCCGAAAAGCAATTAAGCCACTAATTATAATCCCGATAGAATATGCTGTATTAGAATATCCCCAGTAACTTTCCGTTTCATTTAATAACTCAGTTACAAAGACAAGTATGATAGACGAAACCCAAATCGTATTTGAGAAAATTTCAAATAAATTTGCTGATACAAAAAGTCTTAATCTAGGATCTCTAGCAACTAACTTCCAACCTTTGAGCAAAATTTCAAGATTGGTCTCTGACTCTAGTACCTCCACTTCAGCGTTAGGCAGAAATAACATCAGAAAGCTAGAAATGATATACAAGATTAAAATGATAAACGTGGTAGGCAACAGACCAATTGTTGCAAACAAGAGTCCACCCAACCCCCACCCTACCAATTGAACAGCTTCACCAGTCATTGACAAGGCTGAGTTAGCCTTGCCCAAATCGGTCGCATAGCGCGGCACAATAGCATAGGAAACAGGTGCTGCAAAACCATCTAATATGGAAATTGCAACAACAAATAGATAGATCACCAAAGGCGCTACTGATTGCATTACGGTAAACATTCCTACCAGTATCGCCAATAATATAGTCTTTCCAAATTGGGATAAAGATAAAACCCTATTTAGCGCTATCCTTTTAGTAACTAAAGGAACTAAAAGACTTGCAACAAAAGAGGATATCCCTATTAAAATGGGAACTAGTGATGTGGCAATTACTGATTTTGAAATAATGTATATGTTAGCAATGATTGTTACTCTAAAGAAAATATCTGCTAAATTTGCAAACAATTGAGAGACTAACAATTTGATAAATGAATTAGACATATAGCTCTCCTATCTTAGTTGCCAACTTTGGAATTAAAATTTGATTTTTAATATTTTAGCATAAAATAGCAGAAAACAAAAGTGAGGTTTTTTACATGAGAAAGCAAAAGCTAGTGCCTTTATTCTTCCTATTTTTTGAAGGAATTATTATCGTTGGAGGCTAGCTCTAAGAAGTTATACTCAATGAAAAAAGCCTGAGATACTCATCTCAAGCTCTATTTTCTAAATTAGAAAAGTGAGAATACGAGAACGGCCAAGGCTGCTCCGATAACAGGTCCCACAACAGGAATCCAGGCATAAGACCAGTCTCCGTCTCCCTTGTTTGAAATTGGCAAAATGCTATGCATGATACGAGGTCCAAGGTCACGCGCAGGGTTCAAGGCATAACCTGTTGTCCCACCTAGTGATAGACCGATACCGACAATCAAAGTCCCCACTGCAAAGGTTCCGATTCCTGCTTGAAGGTCATAAAGTCCCAAAGCAAAGATTGTCAATACCAATACAAAGGTGCCAAGGATTTCGCTGATCAAGTTTGATACAGTATCTTTGATGGATGGTCCAGTACTGAAGGTTGCCAGGATATTTCCTGCATTTTCTTCTGCCTCATAGTGAGGTTTGAATTGCAACCAAACCAAAATCTGACCGAGCATAGCCCCTGCGAACTGGGCTAGGATATAAGGGAATACTGATGCCCAAGGCAAGTCACCTTTTAAAGCCACACCAATTGTCACAGCTGGATTCAAATGAGCTGGACTGAGTTTTCCAGATACAAAGACTGCAACTGCAACTGCAATCCCCCAACCCATCGTAATCACAATCCAACCTGAGCTGTTGCTCTTGGTTTTTGGAAGAACAACACCAGCAACAACACCATTTCCTAGAAGAATTAGGATTAAAGTCCCTAGAAATTCTCCAAATAATTCATTCATCATCTTTCTGTCTCCATTAAAAAGAAGGGGCGGGCGACAAGGAAGCCTGCCCTCCACCTCTTTGATTTTTTCTTAATTTTTTAATTCTGCTAAATCATTGTTAGCGAGAGCCGCTTCGACATCCGCACGGTAAGTTGCTTTCTCATCTTCTGTCCAGTCATAGAATCGTCCCATTTCATCCAAAACTGGCTCAACGATGCTATCCAAACTATCACGCATAAAGAGCATGTGATTGGTACGACGAAGAAGGAAGTCAACTGGGCTAAGAGCCAACTCATTGCGCATTGCATAGTGAAGTGACAAAGTGTCTGCCAAACTGAGTCCTGGCGCTTGTTCCAAACTATGAGCAAGAGCAAAGACTTTCGGTGCATTTGAACCGTAGAGATTTGCTAGGTAATGAGCTTCCTTGCTATCCAAACCACGTGACACTCCAAGTTGCGCAAAGGCTTCGATTTCTGAGTCCACATTTGCTGGGTTCAATTCCCCACCTGAAACAGGGTATG
The DNA here is from genome assembly GCF_001810785.1 of Streptococcus sp. HMSC073F11. GTDB lineage: Bacteria > Bacillota > Bacilli > Lactobacillales > Streptococcaceae > Streptococcus. Next base: position 78,543 of record NZ_KV802698.1, on the reverse strand, counting down.
TCTTAGAATTGATGAGTTTAAAACTGCGGTCAAATTCTGCTTTGAGGATATCAACCACGCGCTCCATAGCCCCTTCAGCCATCTTACGGTAGTCTGTGATTTTACCACCAGCAAGGGTTAAAAGACCATTATCATCACGATCCAAGCTCGAACCACGAGAAACTGCAGATGGATCCAAATGTTTCTCAGATGTGCTGCTTTCAAGCTTGCTAACAGCAGATTCAACATCTTCACGCGTTTTTTCTTTCGATAAATAAGCTTCGACAGTTGCAATCAAGCTATTGAAGCTTTCATCACTAATGGTTCCGTTATTTCCGCCATTGTAGTCAGATGCGCTATTGCCTGCAATCAATGGACGAAGACCAGCCCAGCTGCTTTCGATATCATCAATAGTAATGTTTGCTTCTGGGAAGCGGTTGTTGACAATACCAAGTAGATAATCTACATCTTCCTGGGTCACTTTTGGATGTTCCAAATCGCCTGTGTAGTCTGTATCCGTTGTACCAAAGTAAGTCTTGTTTTCACGTGGGAGAACAAAGACCATACGCCCGTCTCCCAAACCTGTATCAAAGTAAACTGGCTGTGAAACCTTGATCTTGCTTGAATCCACTACCAAGTGCACTCCCTTAGTTGGACGCATTTGTGAGAATTGGGTTCCCTTATTAGACAAATTACGTACCTTATCGCTCCAAGGACCTGTCGTGTTGATAACCAGACGAGCCTTAATTTCCAAGACTTGGTCTGTCAACAAATCACGAGCTACGACACCTGTAATCTTGCCACTTTCGTCAAAGAGGAAGCCTTCTGCCTTCACATGGTTGGCAATGAGGGCACCATCTTGATTGGCACGTTTGATGTTTTCGATCACGAGACGTGCATCGTTGTTACGGAAGTCAAGGTAAACCCCACCTCCTACCAAACCTTCTTTCTTCAAGTTTGGCTGGCGTTCCAAGACTTCTTCCTTACTCAAAACCTTGTTAGCAGCTGGTGTGTTGTTGACACCTGCCAAGAGGTCGTAAAGATCCATAGCTACTTTAAGACGGAAGAGGCTAAAAGTAGCTCCATCTTCATCGTAAACTGGCAAGAGCATTGGGTCTGGTTTCGGAATGTGTGGAGCGATTTGTTGAACCACTGCACGTTCAGAAACTGTATCTGATACCACTTCTACATCAAATTGCTTAAGGTAACGTAGTCCTCCGTGAACCAGTTTTGTTGAACGGCTGGATGTTCCTTCTGCGAAGTCCTGCATTTCAATCAAACCAGTTTCAAGACCACTAGCTGCCGCCTGCAAGGCTACACCAGCCCCTGTAATTCCTCCACCGATAATCAAGAGGTCCAGGGTACGTTCTTGCATTTTTTTAATTGATAATTCACGTGTTTTCTTTGAAAATTCCATATTTACACACTTTCTAACTGAGTCGCTTTATTCTTCCAGTATTAGTCGTCTACTTCCGCAAAGACTTGGGTTGCTTTTACAGCCTTCTTCCAGCCCTTGTAGAGTTGTTCCTTGCGCGATTCGTTCATAGATGGCTCAAAGAGTTCTCCTGTCTCGTTCAAGAGTTTCAACTCATCCAAATCCTTCCAGTAACCTACTGACAAACCAGCTAGGAAGGCTGCTCCTAGGGCCGTTGTTTCCAAGTTTTTGGCGCGTGCGATATCGATTCCCAAAATATCAGCTTGGAACTGCATGAGGAAATTATTCATAGCTGCACCACCGTCTACTTTCAAGACTTGGATAGCTGTCTGCGCATCCACTTGCATGGTGTCAATGATATCACGCACTTGATAAGCGATAGATTGTAAAGTCGCCTTGATAAAGTCTTCTTTAGTTGTTCCACGAGTTAAGCCAAAGACAGAACCACGAGCATTTTGGTTCCAGTATGGAGCACCTAGACCTGTAAAGGCTGGAACAACATAAACTTCATCATTGTTGTGCGAATCACGAGCGTATTTTTCAGATTCTGGTGAATTTTCAACCATGCGAAGACCGTCACGAAGCCATTGAATGGCACTTCCTGCGATGAAGATGGAACCTTCCAAGGCATAGTAAACCTTGCCGTTGATTCCGTAACCAATCGTTGTCAAGAGGTTATTTTCAGACAACTGCATCTCTTCCCCAGTATTCATGATGATGAAAGAACCTGTTCCATAAGTATTCTTGACCATACCTGGTTCAAAGGCCAACTGTCCAAAGAGGGCTGCCTGTTGGTCCCCAGCCATACCTGAGATTGGCACTTGTCCACCGTAGAAATGGAATGGAGCTGTCTTACCGTAGATTTCAGAGTTAGAACGAACTTCAGGCAACATTGCTTTAGGAATATTGAGGATTTCTAAAATCTCATCATCCCATTTGAGTTCTTTAATGTTATAAAGCATGGTACGAGCTGCGTTTGAGTAGTCAGTCACGTGAGCCGCACCGTCAGTCAATTTCCAAACCAACCAAGTATCGATAGTACCAAAGAGCAATTCCCCTTTTTCTGCTCGCTCTTGAGCACCTTCAACATGGTCTAAAATCCAACGAACCTTGGTCGCAGAGAAGTAAGCATCGATGATCAAACCGGTCTTTTCATGGAATTTTTCCACATAACCTTGGCTTTTCAGTTGTTCAGCCAAAGGTGCTGTCTGACGTGATTGCCAAACGATAGCATTGTAGATAGGAAGCCCTGTTTTCTTATCCCAGACGACAGTTGTTTCACGCTGGTTGGTAATCCCGATTGCTTCGATTTGATTTGGCTTGACACCACTTTCGATGAAAGCACCCGCAATAACTGACTGAACAGAGTTCCAAATTTCATTGGCATTGTGCTCTACCCAACCTGCCTGAGGGAAAATCTGGGTAAACTCTTTTTGGCTCGAGCTGACCTTTTCTCCTTTTTTGTTGAAAATAATGGCACGAGAGCTTGTAGTCCCCTGGTCAATGGCCATGATGTATTTTTCTTGTGACATGTGCTGTCCTCCTGATAAAGATCTTGAGGATGTTTCCTCTTTACACTTACTAGTATACAAAATAAAGCGCTTTCTTGTTTATCAACTTTTTTTAATTTTTTAAAAAATGTGAGGAGATTGTGTGAATTTCACAAAAAAGACCTGGAAGCACCAAGCCTTTTAAGTGAATAATAACTGACGAATCCCTGCCAAATCCTCCAAATCCAAGTCATTTTTTAAATAATAAACTGGGGTCTGTTCCTTCTTATGAATCGGGTTATTGGTAACCAGCAAATCATAATGCCGAGTTCGGTCATAGGCTTCAATGGTAATAAAACGATTGTATTCCAAATACCGTTTCAAAATGGCTGCCATCCTTGAAAAGACAAGAAAACCTGATGTCAAATCCAGACCAATCCGCATATGTTGACCACCATTTTCAGCCATATACTCTATCAACTGGAGCCATTCCCAGAGAATCTTCTTATCTAAGTCTGTCCCCTGTTGAAAAGCAGGTAGAGCATGAAAAATCTCTTCTGCTATCTCTTTAAAATCATGTTCCATCAGCAAATAAGGATGACGATTCTCCAACTGGTACTTGTAGCGGTCCTGTAAAATATAACCCTTGTATAGATAGACTTGAGCACAAAGCTGACTAAGTTCATAGGTAACGTGATCCTCTGTATAATCACCCAGCAGCTCCTCCTTCTTCATTTCTTGAATCAACTGTGTCAGCAAATCGGCCAACTGCCCTCCAAAACCAAGGATATACTCCATTGTATGAAGAGGAAGAATGCGATGGGATAGGAGGAAAGAGAAGAATATCATCATCTCCCCATCCTCAGTTCCTATAGGAAGATGTTGCCCAGCAAAAAAGGACGAAGCCTTTCGATGCAAACGAAGGTAGAAAATATTGTCAAAATACCCATGCATTTTCTCTTCTATCACTTGAAACTGACAGGCATTGACCCGAAGACGTTGTTGACTGATATGAGCCCAGAGAACCAAGTCCAATTTCTGCCCCGAAGATAAACTCGCACCGCAGATTTCTTCTAAAGTGGCAATCTCCTGTTTTCTCTCTGGTTTCTGCATGTGACCTTCCCATTCCTGACTCGACCAGACCTTGCGGAAAAGACAGAAATAGAAATAGCGAATCTGATGCTCTGGACCTCGCCAACGTCCATTTTGGATGGATAAGTCAAATTCTGACAAAATCTGATTTAAACTAGCTAAGTGGAGACCAAGCGTTGCCTCGCTAATCATCAATTCTTGAGCCAGTTGATGGGCTAGGAACTGTTGGTGATAGAGAAGATAGACCAAAATCTGGTATTTAACAGCATTCTCCAAAAACAAGCTCCGGATATCTCTCCCTTTGGTAGCTGCACCGATTGACAGACGCAGATTTTCATCTTCTAAGTGAATAGTCAGCTCTAAGCCACTATCCAAAGCCTTGTCATTAAGAAGGGTGACATATTTGGTTAGGGTTGCTTTTGAAAATCCTGTTTCCTCCATTACAGCCTTGACAGTCGTCTGAGACTCTTGTAATAGAAAGGAAAGGATTGAAAATTGGCCAGATTCGGCCTTTTCCATCAAATCTCCTAAATACATTTGTTACCCCTTTCATTTTCTACCTTAAGCATAGCATAAATCTTACAAATGCTGAAATAATCTGTTTCTCTTTTTATTTTCATGCTGATTTCCTGGTCCATTATCCTGAAAATCAGCAAACACACGGCTCCCCCTTTGGGCATTTTTATGCTAAAATAGTAGCTATGGATAAAATTATTAAAACAATATCAGAAAGCGGAGCCTTTCGTGCTTTTGTCCTTGACAGCACAGAAACCGTCCGCACTGCTCAAGAAAAACACCAAACCCAAGCCAGCTCAACTGTAGCACTTGGTCGAACTCTTATCGCTAGCCAGATTCTCGCAGCCAATGAAAAAGGAAATACCAAACTAACAGTTAAGGTGCTGGGATCTAGCTCTCTAGGTGCTATCATCACCGTCGCTGACACCAAGGGGAATGTCAAAGGTTACGTTCAAAACCCTGGTGTTGACATCAAAAAGACTGCAACTGGTGAAGTCCTTGTCGGACCTTTTGTCGGCAATGGTCAATTCCTCGTTATCACAGACTACGGTACTGGAAATCCTTACAACTCTATGACTCCCCTCATCTCTGGGGAAATCGGTGAAGATCTTGCCTTTTACCTGACTGAAAGCCAACAAACTCCTTCAGCAGTCGGCCTCAATGTCCTTTTGGACGAGGAAGACAAGGTCAAGGTTGCAGGTGGTTTCCTAGTCCAAGTCTTGCCAGGAGCCAAGGAAGAAGAGATTGCTCGCTTTGAAAAACGCATCCAAGAAATGCCAGCTATCTCAACCCTTCTGGAAAGTGAAGACCATATCGAAGCCCTCCTCAAAGCAATCTACGGTGACGAGGCCTACAAGCGTCTTTCTGAAGAAGAAATTCGTTTCCAATGTGACTGTAGCCATGAACGCTTTATGAACGCTCTTGCCAGCCTTCCAAGCTCAGACTTACAGGAAATGAAAGAGGAAGACCACGGGGCTGAAATCACTTGTCAATTCTGCCAAACTACTTACAACTTTGATGAAAACGACCTGGAGGAACTCATTCGTGACAAATCTTAATACACCTTTTATGATTGGCAATGTTGAGATTCCCAATCGTACCGTTTTAGCACCCATGGCTGGTGTCACCAACTCAGCCTTTCGTACTATTGCAAAAGAGCTCGGAGCTGGACTTGTTGTCATGGAAATGGTCTCTGACAAGGGAATCCAATACAACAACGAAAAAACCCTGCACATGCTTCATATTGATGAAGGAGAAAACCCAGTCTCTATCCAACTTTTTGGTAGCGATGAAGACAGCCTAGCACGCGCAGCAGAATTCATCCAAGAAAACACTAAGACCGATATCGTGGATATCAACATGGGCTGCCCAGTTAACAAAATCGTAAAGAACGAAGCTGGCGCTATGTGGCTCAAGGATCCAGACAAGATCTACTCTATCATCAACAAGGTCCAATCTGTCCTTGATATCCCCCTTACTGTCAAAATGCGTACCGGCTGGGCCGACCCATCTCTCGCAGTAGAAAATGCCCTCGCTGCTGAAGCTGCAGGCGTTTCTGCTCTTGCTATGCATGGCCGTACCCGTGAACAAATGTACACTGGCCACGCAGATCTTGAGACCCTTCACGAGGTCGCTCAAGCTCTGACAAAAATTCCATTCATCGCCAACGGTGACATCCGTACAGTTCAAGAAGCCAAACAACGCATCGAAGAAGTCGGTGCTGACGCAGTCATGATTGGCCGCGCTGCCATGGGGAATCCTTACCTCTTCAACCAAATCAACCACTACTTTGAAACAGGAGAAATCCTACCTGATTTGACCTTTGAAGACAAGATGAAAATTGCCTACGAACACTTGAAACGCTTGATTAACCTCAAAGGGGAAAATGTCGCAGTTCGTGAGTTCCGTGGCCTCGCTCCTCACTACCTCCGTGGAA